>JARRCD010000045.1 GCA_029982875.1 Candidatus Cloacimonadota bacterium
GTTTTGCCGGTGACTAAAGTCGACCGGAAATCATCTTATTCCATTTGATGTCGAAATCGTGCACGGTGGCTAAAGCCGACCGCCTATCATCTTATTCCAATTGATGTCAAAATCGAGCACAGGAGTTCCAGAGGAACTCGGCGATAGCGGATAACGCATAACCCATAACGCATAACCCATAACGCATAACCCATAACGGATAACCCATAACGGATAACTGATAACGGATAACCTCTCCTTATAAAAAAAATCTGAGCAATCGGTGTAATCTGTGTGAGACCTTCACTGTGTGTATAACGCATAACGCATAACCCATAACGCATAACCCATAACGGATAACTGATAACGGATAACCTCTCCTTATAAAAAAATCTGTGCAATCGGTGTAATCTGTGTGAGACCTTCACTGTGTGTATAACGCATAACGGATAACCCATAACGGATAACCCATAACGCATAACCTCTCCTTATAAAAAAAATCTGTGCAATCGGTGTAATCTGTGTGAGACCTTCACTGTGTGTATAACCCATAACGGATAACTGATAACGGATAACCTCTCCTTATAAAAAAAATCTGTGCAATCGGTGTAATCTGTGTGAGACCTTCGCTGTGTGTATAACGCATAAGGGATAACCCTATTGCTATCTTCAATACCGACCTGCTTTTCTCAAAGAAAACAAGGACAGCGGCTGAAGATGGTTGTGCTTTTTGAACAGTCTCTTAACTTTGCTGAGCAAGGTGGAATATTCCGGCTTGACAAAAAATCTATTTTTATAGATATGACTTTAAGCCGAGTATTAAATGCTAAACCATTTGGCAGGCTTTAATACCGTTAGGGTATAGCAGGAAACAGCTATGCCTCCCAATGGAAAGGCTTACGGTTTATTCCGTATGCCTCCAAAAGAATAACCTGGAGGTGTTACTTTGAAACACTATTTTTTAGCTTTTATGGTGGTTATGCTGCTGCTCTTTACAGCTTGCAGCGAAGATGACGACCCCACTACCCCCCGAGTATATGGATACTCACTGGATCAATTTGTAAATCAAGCAGAGGTTTTGGCAATCACCGATAGCGAAGCAGATCAAGATGCGGACTTTCGCAATCTTTATGCCTATCAGATCATTGCTGAAGATGGATTCTCACCCAGAAACAGCTCAAATGCAGGCTATGATCTGGATTGGGATGTCTTTACTCAAGGATACCTGGTCCCGGCTGATCAAATGAGAGTATGGTTTAGCGATCCGGAAATACCTGGGGCTTTTCGCGTGAAATACACTAGCGAAATTCGCCTGTATCGTATGGTTAATCTCCAAAGCGATCATAAACAAGTCAGTTTCATTGAATTGGGCGCTTTACCCGTAACTGAAGTGCAAAACTGGGATGAAGCCTCTGAAGAAGCCATCAAGCTCTCAGATCTGGTAATAGCTTATGAAGATTACGAATCTATCACCCTTGCCGCTGCTGACGGCTATACCCAGACCTATACTCCTGAACAAATTGCTGATGGCTACTACCTACTGGAAAGTGAAGTAACCACCTTCCCCTCTTTCAATGACGATATGAGCGGAGGACAGAAGAAATTCAAGAAATTAGCAAGTCTTACGGTAACCGGGGGCACAGCTATCGAATCTGATACTTGGAATAATGCTCCAGAGGATAAAGCAGATCTGATTATCCCAATCCCTGAGCTATTCGATGGTTTTGAAGCTACCGAGCTTACAGATTATTGAAAAAACTAATATTGATCAGTATGGGTCTTATGCCCATACTGATCTTTGCCCATAGCAACCGACCGGATTCACTGAAACAGTACTACCTGCATCCGGTGCGCGTTGTAGCAGAGGGCGAAAAAGCCAGTATCAGCCCCATCATGCGAGTCATCAATCCGCCAAACAGCACTCCGGTAAGCGAAGCTTTGCAATATAGCCCGGGACTAAGTATCACCTATGGCAGCCGCGATGAGAGTAACCTGAGAATCAGGGGGTTTCGTAAGAACGAAGTTCTGATTCTCTTGGATGGCAGACCGCTCAATAGCGGCTACTTTGGTAATGTGGACCTGAGCAAAATCCTCAGTGATGATGTGGCTGAAATCCGGATCATCAAAGGACCTGCTTCAGCTTTATACGGCTCGGGAACCATGGGCGGAGTGGTAAATATCGTTACCCAACACAAAGAACACGTGATCAGCCTGGAAAACAGTTTGTCCCGCAATCTTACAAATAGTCAGCGCATAAGCTCGGCCCTATCCTGGAAAGATTTTCGCTATCAAGCCAGTTTAACGCGAGAAGAGAAAAGGCCCTTTGCTCTGGCAGCCGGTTTTGAGCCCACCGTCTTTGAAAACGGTAAGCTGCGCAATCATTCCTATCAAAGCTCCTGGCATCTGAATCTCAAATTTGGTCACATCCTTAATAGATTGCACGATATGGAACTCAGTGGCGGTTACTCCTGGATTCCCTACAAAGAGATCCCCTCTTCCATCTATAGCCGGGATTATCGGGTATACAGAGATTGGTACCGTGCCAGCACCAGCTATGCCGGGGATTTTGCCACTTCCATCAATACCAATATTAAGGGACAAATCTATCTCGATGCAGCAGGAGATACCTTTGAACGCTATCTGGACGAAGCTCACGAAGATCTGATCCTCAGTTCCCGCATGGAATCTATTAATTTGGGACTTACTCCCACCTTTGAATATCACGGTCAAGGCACCCTTACTACCGGCACGCGCATGGAATACCGAACAGTTAAGCGCAAAGATACGGGGAACTATTTGGATTGGACATCCAACCACGCGGTGGCGGGAAGTTTGTTTGGCCAATATGAATCCTATCTCACGGATCGGCTGAGCTATGCGATCAGTGCTGGCCTGGCATTTTTTACCCATAGCCAAAATTCTGAGCTCAAGTTTTTCCCAGAGCCTTCTGCGGGTATCTACTACTCTTGTTCAGATGGCAGTACGATTTCTTTTTCTGCGGGCTACAATTCTGCTTTACCCACAATGCGACAGCTCTTTTCTGCCGATCATGGTAATCCTTCTCTCAAAACTTCTCAGGCTCTCAAATTCGAATTGAATCACCAGCAAACACTCCTGCACTCTCTCTTTACAGACCTGAGTCTGTATTATAACGATGTGCAAGACCTTATCGATCTGGTGGCTGAAAGATATGAAAACATCTATCAGGTAAAAAGCTTTGGCGGAGAACTCACAGTGGGAGCCATCCCCCTGTCTTTTTGGGAATTATCTGCCGCTTATTCATATCTGGATTACAGCGGAGATTATCAACTCAGCGATAGCCCGCCCCACAAGCTTGAGCTCTTGAATAACTTTACTCTGCCGCTGAACACAAGGCTGGAACTCAAATCCATTTGGTGCAGCCGAAGAAATTCCCAAGACAGCATATCGCAATTTCATGCTCTACCCGCCTACCATACCCATGATATTAGCATCTCACACAATTGGCATGATATCCTGCTCAGTATCGGTATACAAAATATATTTGACCATAACTACCAAAGCGAATACGGATATCCAGCTAAAGGCAGAGATTACCTTATCAAAATCCGCTATACTCTCGACTAAGGGAGCACGGTGGTTAAAACCACCGCCTTTCATCTTGCTCACCATCTCGCCATCTTGCTATCTCCGGTGGTTAAAACCAACCGGAATTCATCTTGGTCTGCAATCCTAAATCCGGAGCACGGTGGTTAAACCACCGCCTTTCATCTTATGCATTCGAACGCTCGCCATCCCCCATCTTACCATCTCCCCAGCTCACCATCTCACCATCTTACTACTCTGCCATTCACCCCTCTCCCAACAACATAGCTTGAGCATTGCGCCTCGCAGGCGTAATGGTGGCGTAATGGTGGAGCAACTCAAGGCAGGGAGTCAGAGCATCTTGCCGTAGGTAATCTGCAAATAATCTGCGCACTGATCGGAATTATCCCCAAAATGTGGGAAAATGCAGCTTCTGCACAAAACTCAACAAAAGGCATCTTTCCCCCTTACAATCAGCTTTGAGGTTGAAAATAATCCCTGGCTCCAGCGCTATGAAGCAAAAAAAACAAAAAAAGATGAAATTAGCACTTGACAAGAAAAGAGGGGTGTCATAAGAGTGTCATTGGATGTCAGATTTGCTCAAAAAATATCAGAAATGCTCACAATGAGCGCACCCGTGGTCTTATGACAAAGGGAAAGCTCAAGTTTGGAACTAAAACTACTATAAGGCGGCTCAAATGTCCGGTGAATTTTTAGGTGTTTTCGAAAACTCGGTGCACAAGCAGCGTGTGATCATTCCCGCCAGTTTCAAAAAGAAATTTAGCGAGGAAGCTCACCACTCTGTCGTGATCACCAGAGGTGTGAATAATACCATAGCGATTTATCCTTTGGACAACTGGAATGATACCCTTGAGCGTTTAAAACAGGGCGATGAGAGAGCCAAGAGTTTGCGTACCTATCTAATTGATTTTGCGATGATGGAACAGCCTTTGGAAGGTCCTGGTCGGGTGCGAATTCATGAATTACTGCTTGCTGAAGCGGGAATTGGCGATAAGGTGATTATCAAGGGTGAGGGGCATTACATTTCGCTATGGAATCCTGAAGTATATGCCAAGGTGCGAGAAAGTAAGCTGCAAACTCACCGTGCCACCTTTACCAGCGAGGATTATCAATTATGAGTATCTTCCACCAGCCTGTGATGGCAAGGACCTGTGTAGACCTGCTCAATTTGCGAGCGGGCGGGGTCTATGTGGATGCCACTCTGGGTGGAGGTGGACACGCGCTGGCGATGTATCAGAAAGAACCTGGCATCAAGCTCTATGGATTTGATCAGGATGCAGAAGCTATCGCAGAAGCAGCAAAAACTTTACAGAACTATAATGCAACTCTTATTCAGCGCAATTTCCGTGATTTGAGGACTCAGCTTGCTTATAATAAGGTAAAGAGTATCGATGGAATCTTGTTTGATCTGGGAGTTTCTTCGCATCAGCTGGATATGGGGGAACGTGGTTTTAGCTTTGATAAGGATGCCCCTTTGGATATGCGCATGAATCGCAGTCAGAAGTTAACTGCAGCAGAAATTGTGAACGACTATCCCGAGTCTGAACTCAAGCGCATTTTTCAGGAATATGGCGAAGAGCATGCAGCGGGGAGGATAGCAAAGGCGATAGAATGCGCTCGCACTGAGAACAAGATCGTAAGCACCAAAGCTTTGGCTCAGATCATCGAATCTGTGGTGGGGGTGGGAACCAAAGCATCACTCAAAACTAAGGTGCGTATCTTTCAGGCTTTAAGGATCTGCGTGAATGACGAGCTGAATGCTCTATCGGCAAGTCTGATTGATGCCATCAATCTGCTGAAACCCGGTGGCAGGATAGTGGTACTGAGTTACCATTCTCTGGAGGACCGGATTGTAAAACAAACTTTCAAATTGGCAACTCGGGATTGCATTTGTCCCCCGGCCATTATCAACTGCGTATGCGATCACAAAAGTACCTTAAAACTAATCAACAAATCTCCTCTGAGTGCAGATGCAGAGGAAATCACAAGTAATGTCCGCTCTCGTAGTGCCAAACTTAGAGCAGCGGAAAAGAAAAAGGGGGAAAAATGAAACGAGGAATGCTGATCAGCCTGATAATCTTGGCAGCTTTATGTGGTTTTCTAAGCTTTTTTAACAACAACAAAATCGTGAGCTACACCCGCGAACTCGCAACCGCAGAAAAGGCTTACAATGCGGAGAAAAACATCAATACTGAGCTGGTGATCGAACACGATGATCTCAGAAGCGGACGACACCCTGCTTCCTTAGTACGCATAGAGAGAAGGCACTTCATCCAGGATCAGGATCAAAGCAGGATAATATATGTGCACGAACCTTCCGAGAAACAAGAGAAAAACAGCTATTGCATCATTGATCTGATCGCAACCAAAGCTGAGGCTAAGAACCTAAACATCATCCCCGATTAGATCGATGCGCTCGCGCTATCTCAGTTTAGTTGTTATCTTTGGCGCTATCGCACTATTATGGAGTGCCTACCTGTTTAATATCCAGATTTTGGATCCCTTCAATTTTGCCTATCTGCGCCGGGTGCGTTATACTCCCCGCAAAGAAATACGGATTCCGAGACGCGGGCGTATCTACGATACCAATGGGCAACTTTTGGTGAGTAGTGTTACGCACTATCAAATTGATATAGATCGCAATGCTGTAAATACATGGGCTTCCCGCAAAGCGATCAAGCAAACTGATGCCTTTTCTGAAGTAGCCTCTGTGATCTCAGAAAATAGTTCCTTGAGTAAACGTGCAATATTAAGAAGATTGAACATGGGCAGCAAGGAATCTTCTATCCTAATATCAAATAAGATCACCGAAGCTGAATTGGATAAGATCATTGCCGCATTTGCAGATAAAAATCTGCCCGGATTGATCACCAACTTTTCCTCTATGAACCGCATCTATGCCAAGGACACATTGGCTGCGAGACTCTTGGGTGCAGTAAGTGAAGAATCCAATGGTTACGATCCCGAAACAAATAGCAAATCCCTCTACAAACTTTCAGGTATTTGCGGCATTGAGGCTACTTACGACAAAACACTATCAGGAGAATACGGCTGGCGTGAGATAGTCCTGGATGCCAATAACAATCCTATGCCCTACCCGGATTTGCATGAAAAAGTTCCCAAGCATGGGACTGATTTGTATCTTACAATAGATGCCAATATCCAGGGAATAGTAGAAAACGCTCTTTCTGAAGGGATAGAGCAGTACGGTGCAGCTCACGCCGGGGCGGTAGTGATGGATCCCAAGACCGGTCGCATTTTAGCCTTAGCCGGAGTATCAAATAAAGACAAATATGAGGACCCCAATCTACTGCGTACTAAATCCAATATCCCAGTTAGTTTTATGTTTGAGCCGGGAAGCACACTTAAGCCAATGTCTGTACTACCTGCTTTGGAATATAAATTGATAAAACCTACGGAATATATCGATTGTAGTACTTATCGGATCGGGCGGCGGGTGATCTCGGACGCTCACGAATACGACCGCTTAACCCCACGCGGGATTATTGTAAAATCCAGTAATGTGGGAGTGGCGAAAATAGCAGAGCGCGTGGGTAAGGTGAAACTCTATGAAGAGTATATCTCCTTGGGTTTTGGGCAAAAAACTGCGCTCAATCTTTTTGGTGAATCCAGTGGGCTTTTTGCCAAATTGGATAATTGGGATGGATATTCACTGCATTCACTATCCTTCGGTCAATCCATCTCTGTTACAGCTGTTCAATTAGCAATCGCCTACAGTGCTATTGCAAATGGGGGTAAGATGATGAGAGCGCACATCATTGATAGTTTCCGGGATGAGCAGGGAAATATCATCGAAAGCTTTGAACCCTCCGTCTTACGTCAGGTAGCTTCCAAAGCCACCTGCGATACGATGCTTTCTTATATCCAGGATGTGGTGGATGATGGCACGGCTACTCATATCAAATTGGACTATATCAGCCTGGGCGGCAAAACTGGTACTGCAGAGAAAAACGTGGAAGGCACCAAGGGTTATTCCAGCAATAAATATAATGCCGTCTTTGCTGGCATCTTGCCGATGGAAGATCCTCGTATGGTGATTGTAGTATTCTATGATGAACCGGACCACAATTACCGCTTTGGTTCTATGAGTGCGGCACCAACTTTCCAGAAGATAGTGGAGAATGTGCTTTTTATGCCGGATTGCGATATCCTGCCCTACAATGAGAGATTGCTGCAGACTTCACTAAAAATGCCGGATTTTACTGGCATGAATATCAATTCTGCAGAACGCAATCTGAGCCGTTATGGCTTTACCTATAAGGTAGAAGGCCCGGATAGCGCTTCGGTTGTGATAGATCAATTCCCTAAAGCTGGGATAATTGTTGACAAGAATCATCCGATCACACTCAAGATAGGCCGTAGTAAAGATGCCCCGCCAGAAGTGGTTTCTGCTGGCACCATGCCTGATCTGACCGGTCTTACTTTGCGTCAGGCCGTAAAAAAGGCTTCTGAACAAGGTGTAATCATAAGAATTATGGGTTCAGGTATAGTACGTAAACAATCTCTGATGCCAGGTTCCCGGATCAGTAGCAGCTCCGTCTGTATCCTGGAGGCCTCAATATGATTGCACAGCTCCTTGATCTTTATCAAAAACACGGAATCCTGCAAAACCATAAATGCCAGGACCTGAACCTTGCCCTGCCCCACCCTTCTACGGATAATCGCTTATTTCAAAAAGGGGATTGTTTCATTGCTATCAAAGGTGCAAACTATGATGGCCACGAATTTGTAGCTGAAGCTCAAAAACTGGGTGCGGCCCTTACCATAGGCGAAAAAGCCGGAGTAAGCATCCAGGTAACAGATAGCCGCAAAGCTACAGCACTTTATGCCAAGTTGTATTATGGAGACCCCAGCCGGAAATTGCAGCTTTTTGGTATTACAGGTACTAATGGCAAAACCACCACTTCTTTGATGCTGTATCAAATGCTGCTGCTAAGAGGAATCAATGCCGCCTGGATAGGAACCTTGGGGTACAAAATCGGAAATCAGGATTTCCCGACGCAACACACTACTCCGGATATTCTCCAATTACATGAAATATTTGCTCAAATGATCCAAAAAGATGTGACTCATGTGGTGATGGAAGTTTCTTCTCATGCCTTAGTCCTGGATCGCGTCTATGCTGTGGACTATGACTATTGCCTTTTTACCAATCTCAGTAGGGATCATCTGGATTTTCATCGTGATATGGACGATTATTTTGAAGCAAAATTCATGCTCTTTGAGAGAGCTGCCCGAGCTTCTGCTGCCTGCATCATCAATAGCGATGACAGCTATGGGAAAATCTTGCTTCAACGCTTGCAAGGCTATGATTGTAAGGTGATGGATGTTGGCCACAACGCAGCTGCTACGCTCAGGATCCTGAATCAGCAAACAAGTCTGAGCGGCTCCTGCTTTGAGTTTTACCACCAGGATAGAGATTCTAAAATAAAGATTCAAAGCCCTTTGATTGGCGATTTTAATGTCGATAACCTCGCTTTGGCCTGTGCTGCGATGCTGCAAAGCGGTCTTGAGTTGCAAGAGCTGCCTGCTCTTTGTAAAAAGCTAAAACCAGTTCCGGGGAGAATCGAGCCGATCGAAAATAGTCTCGGCTTGGGACTCTTTGTGGATTATGCGCATAGCCCGGATGCTATTCTCAATCTGCTAAAGAGTCTCGAGAATTTGCCTCATCGGCGGATCATATCGATAATTGGTGCCGGAGGTGACCGAGATAAGGGAAAACGCCCATTGATGCTAAAAGCTGCGTTAACCTATAGTGATGCCGTGATTATTACCGATGATAATCCCAGAACGGAGAACCCAGATCGGATCATTTATGATATTGTTAAAGATACCGATCCGGTGTTGCCTTGGTGGATCATCAGGGATAGAAGTGAGGCCATAAAGAGTGCCATCCGTCTTGCTCAAGCGCAGGACCTCGTAGTCATCTGCGGCAAAGGTCATGAGAGTTATCAGGAAATACAGGGGAAACGTTATGGTTTTGACGACCGCAAAGTGGCGTTTACCGCTGCCCAAAATCTAAGCCTTGATAAGGCAGAAGATGAACTCATCCTGAGCCTGGATCCCTTGCTTATCCGGATCCTAAATGATGAAGTTCCCACTCAGCCGGGCTATACAAAACCGCGTAGCTTGCGCAGTATCTCCACCGATAGCCGCTGTATAAAAACAAATTCGGCTTTCTTTGCTATCAAGGGAGAAAATTTTGATGGCAATAGCTTCGTTCCTCAAGTCCTGACAGATTCAAGTAATCTGGCGGTGTCCTCCGAAGTCTGTCTTAAGCACAGCAATCTGATTAATTGCGCCCGACCCGAAATGCTGATGGCGAAAATCCTGCAGAAATATCTCCAACTCTTTGATATCTACAAAATTGCACTTACGGGATCCACTGGAAAGACCAGTACTAAAGAGATCTTGGCACAGGTTCTGCAAAACCAGGTAGAGATTCTCAAGAGTGAGCGGAACGAAAATAATATCCTTGGCTTGTGCAAGACCATCTTACGCATCACACCCCGCTGTAAATATGGAGTGTTTGAGGTCGGCACCAATCATTTTGGCGAGATCGGACTTTTGGCTGATATCATTAAACCGGATGCCGGGATCATTCTCAATATTGGTCCCTCTCATTTGGAGTTTTTCGGCGATGAAGAAGGGGTATTCAAGGAAAAATCAGAGCTTTTTCATCGGGCTTTGGAATTGAGAATCTTCCCCGCTGATGATCACCGCTTTGAAATCTATCATGACCAAGGCATCAGTGTAGGGTTTTCCGAACAAGCGGATTACCGGATTAGTGAGGTGCATTCGGAACAAGGAATGCAGGTCTTTAGGATGGCTGAGAGAGAGTGGAGAATCCCCTATCAAGCTCCATATTATGTCATCAATTCCGCCTTTGTGATAGCTATCGCCTTGGAACTCGGGTTAGATGCCGAGGAGATCCAGGCTGCGCTGCATCGACCTGTAGCTCTTGAGATGAGAATGCAGATCGAATCCCATCAAGGTCGTCACCTCATCGTGGATTGTTACAATGCCAATCCCGTATCTATGCAATCGGCAATTGAGTTTTGGCGAGATTATGAACCGCAAAAGCCTCATCTCGCAATTTTGGGAGATATGCTGGAATTGGGCGCCAAGGCACAGATGTATCATCAAATGATCGGAGCTATCATTGCCGAAAGTGGAGATCACACTATATATACTATCGGGGATTTAGCCAGATATTATCAAAACGATGCCGCATATCATTATCGCGATACAGCAGAATTTTTGAGTAAGGCTCCGGCAATTCCAGATCAGGCCGTAATCTTGGTTAAAGCTTCACATGCCATTCATCTGGAAAGGATCTTGCCTTATTTACGAGGAGAAAACTGATGTTTTACCACTTACTCTATCCTTTGGCGGATTATTCTATAGTATTCAATGTGTTTAGATATGTCACTTTCCGTTCTATCGGTGCCTTCATCACGGCGCTGCTGTTTACCTTGATCTTTGGTCCCGCCTTCATCAAGCTCCTCAAAAATAAGGCTGCCGTTGAAAGTATCGACGAGGATATGCCGGAAAAACACCTTGTTAAAGCAGGGACTCCCACAATGGGAGGACTGATCATTCTGGTAGCAATGTTGGTTGCTTCCCTTCTCTGGAATATCCTCACCAATTATGCGATCCTGATGATGTATCTGAGCACGGTGTGGCTGGGAATATTGGGCTTTGTGGATGATTATCTGAAGAACTTTGTCAAATTGAAAAAGGGTCTCATCCCCCGTTACAAACTCTGGGGACAGATCTCGATAGCCTTGATATTGACCCTTTCCATCTATTATAGCGCATCTCCGGCAGATCACATTACGGCTCTGCAAATCCCGTTTTTCAAGGACATGTATTTGGAATTGGGCTTGTTTTTTATACCCTTTGTGGTGCTCATGATTACGGGAAGCTCAAATGCCGTCAATCTCACGGATGGTCTGGATGGTCTTGCGGCAGGGACCTTGGCTTTTTCTGCCCTGGGATTAGGGATCATGAGTTACCTTAAGGGAAATTTCATCGTAGCCGATTATCTCAATCTGGAATTCATCCAAAGTGCAGGAGAATTGACCGTATTTATCGCAGGAATGATGGGTGCCTTGATCGGCTTTCTCTGGTACAATAGCTATCCGGCTCAGATCTTTATGGGGGATACTGGTTCCTTGGCCTTGGGTGGTATCCTGGCCGTGATTTCTGTGCTGCTCAAAGAACAGATCTTTCTGTTTATCATTGGATTCATCTTTGTTATCGAAACCGGCAGTGTCATCTTTCAACGCTATTGGTTCAAATATACAAAGCGAAAATTCGGTTCGGGCCGCAGATTGTTTCTTTGTGCGCCGATTCATCATCACTATGAGCTTAGAGGCATACACGAGACCAAGATCGTGATCCGCTTTTACATCGTGGCTATTCTGTTGCTTGCTGTCGGGCTAAGTACTCTAAAACTAAGATAGGTAAAAGGATAAATGATGTTTGATTCTTCTGTAAAGTATGGCATTTTGGGACTTGCCCGCAGCGGTATCGCTGCTGCTTACAAGATTAAGGAACTGGGAGGAAAGCCCTTCCTCAGCGAGAAGAAAGATAAAGAAAAGATTCCTGAAGCAGCTCAGCTTTTGACCGACTTTGATTGTGAATTTGGCGGACACACAGACCGGCTTCTGCAACAGGATGTCTGGATAGTGAGTCCGGGTATCCCTCTGAATACTCCTATAATTCAAAAGGGAATAGCAGCAGGGATTCGCTTGATCTCTGAGATTGAATTTGGCTATCAGATCAAAGCCTCAGATAGCAAGATCATTGCGGTTACTGGATCCAATGGCAAGAGTACTACTGCCAGTATGATTTACCATATCCTCAAAGCAATGGGAACAAAGTGTATCCTGGCAGGAAATATCGGAGCTGCTTTCTGCTCCTTTCCCATTCACAAACCCGGTCTGCAATACATCGTCCTGGAGATCAGCAGTTTTCAGTTGGACCTGATACAGAGCTTTGCGCCCCATGTAGCAGTGCTTTTGAATCTTACGCCAGATCATCTGGATCGCTATGCCAATTTCGACGAGTATTGCCAAAGCAAGCTCAGAATATTCCAATATCAGAGTAGCTCAGACTTTGCTATCCTGGATCAGGATTCTGTCGAGATCAGCAAGCGCGACCGAGCCCTTGTGGCAAATAAACTTTATTTTAGCTCCCAAAGTAAAGCCGCAGCTGCTTACCTGGATGGCAAATTCATCAGGATAAAAGATACAAAACTCTCCATCTATGAGCTTAAGCTAAAAGGCCTGCACAATCAACTTAACGCGATGGCAGCTCTCTTAAGCATTCAAGCATTGGGTCTGGATATGAAAGCCGCCGTAAAGGCCGTGAAAGAATTCACCGCTCTCCCCCATCGGCTTGAGTATGTGGATAGCATCAATGGCGTAGCCTTTTTCAACGACTCAAAGGCAACCAATACGGATTCCACTCTTAACGCTTTGCAATCCTTTGATCGTCCTATCCGGATTATTATGGGCGGGTCAGACAAGGGAGAGGATTTTTCTCTGCTAACCACAGCCTTGAAAAAACATGCCATAAAAGTATATATAACAGGAGACACAAAGTACATCATGCAACAAGCCTGGCTGGGGAAGCTGCCCTTGCAGATAATTGATGATTTTGAGGAGTGTGTCCGGCAAGCTTTTGCAGATGCCACGATGGGAGATAACATCGTTCTTAGTCCGGCCTGTGCCAGCTTTGACCACTTTCAGAATTTCGAACACCGTGGTGAAACATTCAAAGCCATTGTAAGGAAGATGAAGCGTGAAAAAGAGCAGACTTAGCAGCTATGTAGTAGACTTTGACCGTTGGGTTTTGTATAGCTATCTGGCGTTGTGCCTGGTAGGGCTCATCGTGATGGTGGATATCACCTCAGTGCAAAGCTCAATGGGCTATTTTTACAAGCAATTAGGATTTCTGGCGGGTTCGGTTATTGTAGCTATCGTCATTCTTTATGCCTTCCGATTTGAGAAACTACGTTTTACCAATACCTGGTTAGTATACTTGGCCATCCTGATGCTCATCTACGTTCTGGTAAAGGGGACTACCATCAAAGGAGCGACGCGTCAGATCAGTTTGGGACCTTTGAATTTCCAACCCTCATTTTTTGCCAGGATTGCTTTGATTTTTTTCTATGCTAATATCTTGGATAAAAAGAACGATTTGCTCAGACAAAGCAAAAACATCCTGCGCTTTCCGGAAAACTTCCCCGCCCTCACCCTGCTCACTATCGTAGTTTTTGCTTTAATCCTGGTAGAAAGGCATCTCTCTACCATCATAATAAGCGGCATGACTTTGCTTGGGATGCTCTTTTATGCTGGAATCAGAAAGCGTATCCTCCTGATCATCCTGGCTATGGGATTGCTGGCAGGAACACTGATCATTACACACGGTGATAGCTTCCGGATGCAGCGTATGCAGACCTTCCAGAAATATTCGCTCTTCAATCCGAATCGTGATTTATCTCAGACCAACAAGGCTGATTACCAGGTACGCGAAAGCCTCATAGCGCTCACCAGTGGCGGTCTCTTGGGAACAGGCATCGCTCGGGGCAGAGCAAAGCACTATTATCTCCCTGAGGCTCGTACTGATTATGTATATACAATTATCGGTGAAGAGGCGGGATATCTGGGAGCCATGATCGTATTTCTCCTGCATTGTTTATTATTCTTTGCCAGCCTGCGAGTAGCAGAAAGACAGCAAAGTATGTATCTGAAACTCCTGGCTGCAGGAATGGCACTAAATATCTTTTGTAATGTTTTGGTAAATACCGGCGTAGCCATGAGTATTCTCCCCCCTACTGGAAACACTCTCCCCTTTGTTAGCTATGGCGGCAGTGCCTTACTCATGGATAGCATTGCGGTGGGTGTGATCCTGAATATCAGTGCCAAAAGGAGGACTTTGTGAGATTTGCTTTTGGAGCTGGAGGTACAGGTGGACATATCATCCCGGCCCTGGCTTTGGCTGATGAATTGAAATCCCGCGGTCATCATAGCATTTTTATCGGCAATGCTAAAAGCATGGAAGAGCGCCTCAGTGCTGACTCAGCCTATCCTTTCTTCCCCATTCAGGTACAAAAGCTCTATCGCAAATTAAGCTTATCCAATCTGCTATTTCCTTACTATCTAATCCATAGCATTGCTCAGAGCCGTAGAATTTTGCGCTCAGAGGCCATAGACGCCGTAATAAGCACCGGTGGATTTGTAGCCGGACCGGTTAGCATTGCAGCCCTCCGGCTCAAGCTCCCCTGTTTCCTGCACGAAAGCAATTCCTATCCCGGACTTACCACCAGATATTTGGCTAAACATTTGCATCGCTTGTATCTCTCCTTTGAAGAAAGCAAGAGATATATCAAGCAAGCCAATATCAAAAACTACGGTATCCCCATCAAGAATCAGAACAGCTTAGATGAGTTCAAGCTCAGTGAATATGGCCTTTCCCCGAACAAAAAAACCCTCCTCATTTCCGGAGGATCGCAAGGTTCTTTGGCCATCAATACCGCCGTCTCTGCTATAGTCAGGGAGCTATGGGAAGATGGCTGGCAGATTTTATGGCAAACCGGCAGCTTGAGTTATGAGCAGTTTAAGGCCATACACAAGGATGATGCGGGTCTTTATTTATTTGAGTTTAGCCCTGTGCTACCTGCAATGATGCGAATAGCAAATCTGGCCATCACCCGAGCCGGGGCGATGACTATTGCCGAATTGGAAGCTGCCCGCTTACCGGCGATACTAATTCCTCTGCCCACTGCTGCCGGAAACCATCAATATTATAATGCCCTGGCTCAGCAAAATAAACAGGTGGCCGAAATCCTTCTTCAAAATCAGCTAAATCCGCAGTCACTGCTCGCATTGATCAAGCAGATAAACCTTTCCAGACTCAAAGCAGAGCTGAACAAACTGCCGGAAAACAAAGCTGCACAAACCATCATCTCAGATATCCTTACTTGCTTAAAGGAGAACTAATATGCTTGGCAGAACCCGCAAAATTCATTTTATCGGTATCGGCGGAATCGGCATGAGTGGTATTGCCGAATTCCTGCATAATCAAGGTCTGGAGATTTCCGGATCGGACATGAAGAAGACGGATCTTACCGCTCATTTAGAAAAGATCGGCGTTAAAGTAACTGAAGGACATGATCCGGAATTGATCAAAGACGCGGATGTGGTGGTAAAATCCTCTGCGGTAAAAGACGACAATCCGGAAATTGTAGCAGCCAAAGCAATGAAGATACCGGTGATCAGGCGCGCGGAAATGCTCGCCGAGATTACCCGCATGAGTTTCTCGATCGGCATCTCAGGGACTCATGGCAAGACCACTACCACGTCCATGGCCGGACTCGTGCTTGAGACAGCAGGATTGAATCCCACCATCATCGTGGGAGGCAAAGTAAAGAACTTCGGCTCAAACAATGTGATGGGTTCTGGTAAATACATCGTAGTTGAAGCTGATGAATACGATCATTCTTTCTTATCCCTCACTCCCTGCATAGCCGGAATTACAAATGTGGATGAAGACCATCTGGATTGTTACCGGAATCTGGATGACATCAAAGGAGCCTTCATCGAATATGCGAATAAAGTTCCCTTTTTCGGTAGTGTGATAGCATGCCTGGATGACAAAGGCGTGCAGGCCATTCTTCCCGAAATCAACAAGAAGATTGTAACCTACGGACTCTCACGGCAAGCGGATGTCCAGGCCTTAAACATCGTCATGAAGGATTTTACCGCCAGTTACGATCTTGCCTTTAAAGGTTACAAACTTGGGCGCATCAAAATGAACGTAACCGGCCGCCATAATATCCAAAACTCTCTCCTGGCTGCAGCTATCGGTCTGGAATTGGATTTACCCTTTAAGAGCATTCAGGAGGCCTTGGCAAAATTTAGTGGCGTATACCGCCGTTTTGATCTTAAGGGTGAAGCCGGTGGCATTATTATCTATGATGACTATGCGCATCACCCCACAGAGATCATTGCAACTCTGGAGGGATTCAAGGACAGTGTCAATCGGCGCATAGTAGTTCTCTTTCAGCCCCATCTGTATTCCCGCACCAGGGACCTCTACGAGAAATTTGGCAAGGCTTTCTTTAGCTGTGATTGTCTGATTTTGGCACCCATCTATCCCGCCCGAGAACAAGCTATTCCCGGAGTTAGTGCCAAACTGATTGCCGATGCAGCAATTCAGAGTGGACATCATCAGGTTCATGTAATTAGCGATAACTCCAGGATAGTCCCCGAAACCATAGCCTTGCTTCAGCCCGATGACATTTTAATCACAATGGGAGCC
>JARRCD010000046.1 GCA_029982875.1 Candidatus Cloacimonadota bacterium
GAGAAGGTTGAGAAGGTTTAGTGCCATCGGCGCTTAAAGATAACGCATAACGCATAACGGATAACGCATAACGGATAACGGATAACGCATAACCCATAATCTGTGTGAACCGGCTCAGCCAGAGGCTTTCCAAATTGTTAAGAAATATTGTTTGGACAAATATTAAAGCGTTTACAAATTGACCGTAGACCTGTGAATAAACAAGGCAGACAAAGGGATTATGAAAAGACTAAAAGAACTTCTCTTCAAACAGCTTACCTTGGTAGCCGCGCTATTGGCTGTCTCGGCTTTGATAGCTATTGTGTTCAGCATCTTTCATGAGGGCTTGCCCCTCTTCAAGGTGGTGAGTCTGAAGGATTTTTTGTTTAATACGGCCTGGTATCCCACTCATGAGAATGCTGAATTTGGTATCTGGACTTTGATCGTCGGTTCGGTATCCGTTACCATTGGAGCACTATTGATCGGGATTCCTTTAGGTTTAGGTTCCGCCATCTTCATTGCCTTTCTCGCCAAGCAGAGAATCCGGGAGATTTGCAAGCCGGCGATAGAGTTGCTGGCTGGCATACCGTCGGTAGTATACGGTCTCTTTGGCATGGCTTTTTTGGGCCCTCTGATGCAGCGCAGTCTGGGTTTGGATACGGGTCTGAATCTGTTCACCACTTCGATCATTTTAGGGATAATGGTAGTGCCGATCATCAGCAGTATGAGCGAGGATGCTCTCTCCAATGTGCCGAAACAGCTAAGTGAAGCGGCATATGCTCTGGGTGCGACAAAGTGGGAAACCATCATCAGAGTAGTATTACCCGCAGCCAAAAGCGGGATTGTGGGTGCGATCCTAATGGGTTTTGGACGCGCTATCGGCGAGACTATGGTAGTTTTGATGGTTGCTGGAGGGTCTGCTCAGATTCCCAAATCCATCTTTGACTCGGTGCGCCCCATGACTGCTACCATCTCCGCAGAAATGGGTGAGACTGTGATGGGGGATTTGCATTACCAGTCACTATTTGCCATCGCCATCGTGCTCTTCATTATCACCTTCTGTGTGAGTCTGATCTCCGAATTGATTTCGAGGAAAAATGAAGCGTAAGCTCTCTCAACTTCTCGGGTTTTTCTTTCTTACCATCTGTATGGTCCTGACTATGGCCTTTTTGGGCATATTTCTGTATAGCATTTTTAGCCAGGGCTGGGAAGTGCTATCCCTGAGATTTTTATTGGAGGCACCGCGGGAAGGCATGACGGCGGGTGGGATATTTCCTGCATTGGTGGGTACTTTTTGGCTTACCTTACTGGCGGTTCTGATTGCGCTGCCTCTGGGTTTACTCTGCTCGATATATCTTTTTTCCTATGCCAGGAAAGGTCCTTTTCTCAGTTTATTGAAGATTACTATCAATACTTTGGCGGGAGTGCCCAGCATTATCTTTGGGCTCTTTGGGATGGCGTTATTTGTGAATATGCTGTCTTTGGATGTTTCACTGATTAGCGGAGCTTTGACCTTGGCAGTGCTATCTTTACCGATAGTGATCAATGCCTCGCAGGAAGCCTTTAGTGGTGTCCCGCGGGATTTCATCGAGGCCGCCTACGCTTTGGGTGCCACCAAGCGACAGATGATAACAAAAGTCTTGATCCCCACAGCAGCCCCCAATATCCTCACGTCAGCGATCCTGGTGGTAGGAAGAGTAGCCGGAGAAACAGCCCCGATCATCTTCACCGCTGCCACTTTTTTCAATCGCAGGTTGCCCAAGTCGCTCGGTGACGAAGTAATGGCCCTACCCTATCATATCTTCGCACTGATGACAGAGGGAACTCATCCGGAAGCGCAAGTGCCGATTGCTTATGGCTCGGCTGTAGTGCTTTTGATGTTAGTGCTCTTGATCAGCAGCCTGGCTCTCATTATCCGCTACAGCTTAAGGAAGAAAAGACAATGGTAAAACTCCAAGCACAAAATCTAAACCTCTATTTTGGCAAGAATCATGTGCTCAAAGACGTTAATTTGGACATCCAGGACAAGAAAATTACGGCGATGATCGGACCCTCCGGTTGCGGGAAATCCACTCTGCTCAGGACTTTTAACCGCATGAACGATCTGATTCCGGATGTAAAAA
This sequence comes from Candidatus Cloacimonadota bacterium, assembly GCA_029982875.1. Taxonomy (GTDB): domain Bacteria; phylum Cloacimonadota; class Cloacimonadia; order Cloacimonadales; family Cloacimonadaceae; genus UBA5456. The sequence continues at coordinate 2,103 of JARRCD010000046.1, forward strand.
TCTCCGGCTCAGTGCGCTTGGGGGAAAACGATATCTATGCCGGTAAAATGGATCTGTATAAACTGCGGGCGAAGATTGGGATGGTATTTCAAAAACCCAATCCCTTCCCCAAAAGCATTTTCAAAAATGTATCTTTTGGACTCGATATCGCCGGGAAACATCAAAAGTGCGAGATTGCGGACATCGTGGAAGAAAGCCTCAAAGCCGTATGGCTGTGGGATGAAGTAAAGAACCGCTTGCACTGCTCTGCGATGAGTCTTTCGGGGGGACAGCAACAGCGCCTCTGCATCGCCAGAGCTTTGGCCAATGAACCTGAGGTATTGCTGTTGGATGAGCCGACCAGTGCGCTTGACCCCCAATCTACGGCGCGCATAGAAGAACTATGCCTGGCCTTAAAGGACCGGGTGAGCATCCTGATCGTTACTCATAATATCGCCCAAGCGGGCAGAATCGCAGATTTCACCGCCTTCATGTATCTGGGTGAGATGATCGAATATGCTCCCACCACCAAGATGTTCACCGTGCCCCAGGATAAACGGACAGAGGCCTATCTCACCGGCGCCTTCGGTTAATTGTAATTGACCATTATGCAGATACGATTTATATTGTTTTAGGAGATACAATGTTAAACATACAGATCAAAGATATGAAAAAGAAGCTGATGGAATCGGCAAATCTGGTCAAACAGATGTTAGTTTTGTCTATCATCAACACGGGACTGAATCGCGAGGGAAAGCTTGCCGAGGTGCTGATTTTGGAAGAAAAGGTCAATCGTCTCGAAGTAGAAATAGATAAGGTGACCATCAATCTCATCGCTCTATATCAACCTGAAGCCATCGATCTCAGACGCATCCTCATGATGTACCGCATCAATACCGATCTGGAGCGCCTGGGCGATCAAGCCGTCAATATCGCGCAGAGTGCCGAACATATCGATGCCTGTGAGATCAAAGAGCAGGAGTTGTTTCAGATGCAGGAGCTTACGCTCAAGATGTTTGGCGATGCCATTACCGCTTTTCTCAAAGAGGATGTCAATCTTGCCCAAGCGGTTTGTGCCAAAGATCAAGCTGTAGATGATCTCAATAAAATCGTCTATAAACAAGTTTTGCAACACATCCAGGCCAACCCCGGGCATGCCGATTTCTATCTACATACCCTGCGCATTGCCAAGAATCTGGAACGGAGCGCAGATTTGGCTACTAATATCGCCGAAAATACCATCTATCTATCCCAAGGTAAACAGATCAAACACCATTGGGATCAAGCATGAAGAAACTTATCTATATTGTGGACGACGAGCCCGATATTCTCGCATTAGTGGAGCTAACCCTGGTCAAGGCAGGCTTTGAAATCCAGGCTTTTGATAAGGCTAAACCGCTCTTGGCAGCTCTCAAACAGCAGGTTCCCCAGCTGCTGGTACTGGATCTCATGCTGCCCGATGCAGATGGCATAGAGATCTGTCGGCAATTACGGCGCGATAAGCGTTACCAAAATATGCCCATCGTTATGCTCACGGCAAAGGTGGGCATCGAAGACCGCGTTACGGGCTTGGAAGAAGGTGCGGATGATTATATCCTCAAACCCTTTGCCGCCAAAGAGCTGGTTGCCCGCATCCAAGCCGTCTTGCGCCGGCTGTCCTGGCAAAGTGAAGAGAGAGTCTATGAAATTGCCAAAGGCCTGGTTCTGGACCTGAATAAATTTGAAGCCTCTTTGAATGGGAAACGGCTGGATCTCACCCTCACCGAGTTTAAGCTCCTGCAGCTTCTAACCAAAAGACCGGGTTGGGTATATACCAGAGCCCAGATGTTGGATTACCTCTGGGGCAATGACAAGATAGTGATCGATCGCACTATAGACGTACACATCAAAAACCTGCGCGATAAGATCCGCCCCTATGACCAATATATCAAACCCGTCCGCGGCATCGGCTACAAATACTTGCCGGAGGAAGAAGCATGAAATCAAAGAAGCTGATTTGGAAGCTGCTTTTCGAATTTACGCTCTGCACTTTGCTCACGGCTTTCATCGTGGCTTCAAAAGTCCCACCTTTGTTAACCGTATTTTGGCTGATCGTTTTACCTCTTAGCTTTGCCTTGCGCCTCAATCGTTATATCCTGCATCCCCTCAAAGACCTGATGGATGTGGCAGATACGATAGCGCATCGCGATAACTCGGCCCGCATGCCGGTCAATCAAAAATGGCAAATATCGCTGCTGGCGGAATTTGTCAATTACAGCCTGGATAAGATGATGCAAACCATAGAGAATGAACGCGACAGTCGCGAGCGCTTGCACCTCATCCTCTCTTCCATCGAGGATGCCCTTTGGGTGCAGAGCTACGACGGCAAGATCAATCTCTGCAACCCCATCTTTAAAGTACTCTTCCCCCAATATGAGCCGGGGGCTTTTTGCTGGGAAGTAATCCAAGTGCCCGAAATCCTCAGGATAGTGCAAGAAATTAGCCAAGGCGAAAACCCCCGCCTCGCTGAAATCACGATGGATAACCACCACTACCTGATCTCCGCATCGGTGAATCAGGAAACCAAAGAAGCCATCTTTATCCTGCAAAACATCGATGCCCTCAAAACTACGGAAAAGATCAAGAAGGATTTTGCCCTCAATGTAGCCCATGAATTGCGTACTCCTCTTACTGCCATCAAGGGATTTGTGGATATCCTGCAAGAAGAAGAGCCGGGAAACCGCTATCTGAACATAATCCAACGCCATAGTGCGCGACTGATCGCTTTGGTCTCTGATCTGGAGGAACTTGCGCGCTTGGAACGCGCTCCCCAGCTTGATATCCAGGATATATCCATATCCACCTTTTTACAAAATATCGGCAGTATCTTTGAAAGAAATTTCAAGCATAAGGGATTATCCTTTCAGCTGGATATCAAGCCTCCGGATTTGCGGGCAAAACTCGATCCTTACAAAATGGAACAAGTATTTATCAATCTTATCGATAATGCCCTGCGTTATACTAAGGCCGGAGGTATCGTGGTCACTGCCTATGCGGCAAAGCAAGAGCTCATTTTTGAGGTGTCAGATACCGGACCCGGAATTCCCGCAGAGCACTTGGATCGTATCTTTGAGCGCTTTTATACCGGTGATGCCTCGCGCTCCCGGGAACATAGCGGAACCGGTTTGGGTCTGGCCATAGCCAAGCATATCGTTGCTTCACATCAAGGCTCAATCTCCGTCAAAAGCACTCTTGGCCAAGGTAGCTGCTTTTGTATCCGGATTCCTCAAGACGCATGACTGAAGAAGAGCTGGTTAGGGAATACTACCCTCTGGTAGTAAACATCGCCAAAAAGTATCCGCATCTTCACCAAGAAGACTTGATCCAGGAAGGCATGATAGGATTACTCACGGCTTGGCGCAGATTTGATCCCGAGAAAGGTTCAAAGTTTTCCACCTATGCTTATTACTATATCAAAAAGCAAATCCTGGCAGCGATCAAGAAGGAAAATCCCGGCTTGTATCAGCATCTGAGCCAGGATAGCGCACTCGCACCTGATACAGCAGCTGATATCCAGGAGCACGGGCAAAGTGCACTCCAGCTGCCGCCAAACATGCCGGAACTGGAAAAAAGGATCCTGCACTATAGCTTTGGCGAAGAACTCAGCTTACAACAAGTGGCTAAGAAAATCGGGATCAGAGTGGAAAAAGTGCGCTATCTCAAGGACCGTGCCCTACGTCGCTTGAGAGTGCTCATCAAACAAGACTCTGCCTGATCCTGAGTCCTAAAGCTCCGTTCCTCCCCAAGCAAGCCTAATAATCGGATAAAGCAGCAAGATGCCACTCCAGCCAATTCGCCTTCGAGGATAAGCAGAGTTCGATCAAGTATCCACTATGATGCTGCCCTCAATTCTCCAAGCATCTTGCCCGATAATTCTGAATAAATCGAGTATGCCCCGATTTGTGCCCAAGTTTTCTTTGCGAGTGCCCACCGGATTTGAATGAGTGTCCAGATCTTGGAGATACTAAAAGGCCAAGTCCCGTTATGCCGAAGATGCTCCGGATAGACAGGACCTGGCTGTACTACAATAGGATCGAAGTTATTGTGTAACGCGCAAGTCAGCCTGAGCTACTGCAAAGAGATAAACCCGCATTCTTCCACAATCTTTTGCCCGCTTTCACCTTGAATGAAACCCAAAAAAGCAGCTACATTGCCTGTGGCTTTGCCATTTGTATACATATACAATTTGCGGGCGAGAGGATATGAGAAATCAGCCACAGTGGCTTTCGAAGGTCTTATCCCCTCCACCTTGACTACTCTGACATTATCGTTTACATAGCCCAATCCGGCATAGCCGATAGCGCCCGGCGTGGTAGAGACAGCACTTATTACAGCGTTATTAGAGGCGAGCATCTGAGCAGAAGCTTCCACCTTGGCGCCGTTCAGCGCTTTTTCATTGAATACTTCAAAGGTACCGGAAGCTACATCTCTGGAGATAACTACTATGCTTTGATCTGATCCACCCAATTGTCTCCAATTGTTGATCTTGCCGGTATAAATATCCAGGATCTGCTGCAGACTTATGTTGTCAATCTTATTAGAAGGATGAACCACCATGGCAATGCCATCATAGGCAATGGCATAAGCTGTGGGTTGGACACCCTTGCTGCGGGCTTGGACGAGTTCTTTGTTTTTGATAGGACGGGAAGAATTTGCGATCTGAGCCGTGCCGTTTTGCAAAGCGGCAATACCGACTCCACTGCCTCCACCCCGAACCGATACATTAAGATGAGGATATTTATCCATAAAAGCCTCTGCCGCAGCCTGGGCAATAGGCAATACTGTGGTTGAACCTGAACAGGTTATGGTCTCTGCTCTGAGCAGGGATGCCGATACTAATACCATTAGGATAAACAAATATTTTCGCATGATTGCTCCTTTTTAGTTAATTGTGTTTGAAAAATGCCATTTTACTTGAGCCATAATCTCTACTGCATCCTTTTGATTGTCCGCATATGCCGGCGCAGAATTATCTTCATCATAGCTCTTCTTAGTGCCATTGAGCTGGAGGCTAAGAGCTGAAAAATCGTATTGCAGCCCCGCAGTGATAGCATTCAGTAGATATTTACCATTGTCGTCTCGATCACTCTCATCCCAGATATCATAGCGGGCAAGTAAGCTTAGATCAGGACCCAGTATATTCTTCAGACTCAGTTTAGGAAAGATCATGATCCCCCAAGCCTGATAGTCATCCGCAGAATAGGATGAGGCATGGTCTACTTTTTTACTCAGATATTCCAGGCAAATATCAATGGGACCATTGATGTAGTGAGCGAGTCCATCCAGCATCAATTGATCTTGATATTTGGGATTCACGCTATCATCCGAGAGCAAGTTTTCCCGTTCCACACTGTTTAGCAATACACTTCCACCCAGGGTGAGTCCGGCAAAGGGGATCATCCTGATATTGGCTAAGTAGGCAAATTGGGTATTATCCTTAAGATTTGACCCATATTTCTTGTAACCCTCACCATTGTATAGCCCCAGAGCATATTCTCCCCAACCCTTGGGCAGATATCCATGTGCACTGATTCCATAATCTGCGCTGCTGGTGAGCTTGTATTCATCAGCGGGTGCCTTGCCAATCAGACTGTAATCCCAATCATACAAAGTTCCAAAATAGACCTTTTGCAAACCGGCGGTAAGGGTCATATCCGTCACGGGCAATAAGTTGTTAAAATCCAGATAGGCATATTTCAATTTGAGACCGGCCCCATTTGAGACCGAATCCGTAGAAAAGATATCAACTGTAAAACGGGATTTGATATCATCGCTAATCTTGGTCTCAAGCCCCAGATATCCACGTTCCAAGGCCAGAAAGTTCTTTAACACTTCATCTTCTCCGGTGGCCGGATTTTGGGCATATTCCATGCTCCAGCGAGACCAGAATTCCCCGGAAAGCTTTGTTTCAACCCCTTGCAGCATTGAGCAAAGTAGCAAGAGTACACTTACTGATACGATGAGTTTTCTCATTCATTTCTCCTTTGAGATTTGTTTCACCCTATTATACCTCCGAATTGTTAGGTTTTAATAAGGTTGAAATGAATTTTTCTTTACAAAATCTGCCGCCTTGCAAAAACTGCTCGCATAGTCGGTTTTGTGTTGCTTATCTGGCTCACTTACGTAATATATAAGTGAAAAGATATCCGCCTTGAGGGAAGTGAATTTTTATATTTTTATTGCTCACCAGAATTCTATATGTACAGGAGATCAAAATGAGATTTGTAAAGAGTATGTTAATCCTGCTGATGATGTTTAGTCTCAGTAGCTATGCACTTGCCAAAAACCCGATGCTTACAGCCGAAGGGGAAAGCCCGGTAGTCCAAGTAGTCCGGAATGTGCGTGAGGCCGTAGTGCAGATCAAGGTGGAATCCACCGTAAGTGTGAGAAACAATCTAAATCCCTTCTTCGACGATGATTTTTTCCGCTTCTTTTTCCCTTCTCCGCAGCAGCAACAAAGACCCGTGACCTCGATGGGAAGCGGATTTATCTATGAATATGATGAAGCGAATCGGGAAGCATATATTATGACCAATAACCACGTTGCAGAACGCGGACGCGATGGTACCATTACCGTAACGATGGCCGACAAAAAGACCTATACCGCGTCTATCGTGGGGCTTGATGCCAAGACCGACGTAGCAGTAATCAAAATCAAGTTGGCCAAAGGCGATAAGGTGACGGTGGCTCCTTTGGGTGATTCCTCAACCTTAGAGATCGGAGAATGGGCTATTGCCATCGGCAATCCCTTTGCCGAGGGTTTGGACCGCACGGTGACCTTGGGCGTAGTATCGGCGTTGGGACGCTATGACGTGATTCAGGGCAATAACTCTCCCGTATATCAAGATTTCATTCAGACCGATGCCGCCATCAATCCCGGTAATAGCGGCGGTCCCCTGCTCAATATCAAAGGTGAAGTAATCGGCATCAATACCGCCATCGCCAGCACCAGCGGGGGAAATATCGGCATCGGTTTTGCCATCCCCATCAATCTCGCCAAGAGAGTGGTGGAAGATCTCGTGGCCAGCGGACACGTCCAGCGCGCCTTCATCGGTATCCTTCCCCAGGAGATCACAGCAGACCTTTTGGAAGCATTTAATCTCAAAGAAGTGGCGGGAGTTTTGATCGCCAAAGTGGAAAGAGATAGCCCCGCCGAGCGTGCCGGATTGCAGGCCGGTGATGTAATCCTGGAAATTGATGGAGAAAGGGTAAGCAATGTCGCACGCTTTAGAATCGCCGTTGCTACAGCCAAAATCGGCTCCGAAGTACCCATCAAAATCCTGCGGGATAACAAGGAGATGGTTATCAAAGTGAAACTGGAAGCTTTCCCCGAGGATGAGGTGGTGATTAATAATAGTAGCAACGCCCAATCCACAGTCTCAACCGGACTTACCGTAGAAAACATTGATGGTCAATTAGCCAGGAGAATGGGAATCAATGCCGAAAAAGGCGTAGTAGTGAGCTCCGTGGAGCCCAATTCTCCTGCTGCCAAAGCCGGATTGCAAGTTGGGTTCGTAATCCTCTCTATCGATGGCACAGAAGTGAATAGCATCAGTGAATTCCGCGATGTAATGTCTGCGGCCAAAAAGAGAATGGAAAGTGAAGGACGCAAAATCATCCGCCTCTATGTGCTGGATCGCAATCAAATCCCGCAGTTTACCGTGCTGCGCTTTGAATAATCTGGTACGACCCCGCTTTATAGACCAGATATAATCTGCAGCGCGACAGGCAGCTGGGGAGCTTCTCCTGCCCCTGCCTGCCCCTGCTGCAGTTTAGCCGGAGGCTGGCATCAGCTTCCGGCTTTGGGGTTGCCCGGAGCTTTTTAGGGAACATTCAGGATAGTGATGGGTCAAGCAGCTCAGAGCGCAGGGGAGGGAACTGCCCCAATCCGATTTAGCAGCAGCGAGGCGGTTCCTGTCTTTGGTAGAAGCTCTGCTTGTTGTATCAATTCAGAGATTGCCACCCCAAACTTGACGCTACTTTAGCAAAAGATACAAGCAAAGTTGACAAAATCTGCCCCTTATTCAGAGTAGTTTTCATGGGTAAAAATGAGCATCAAGAAGCACTTAACGAGATTCCCGTCATGTATTTGAAGGGAGTCGGGGAGCATCGTGCGCGGCTTTTGGCAAAACTCGGAGTGCACAGCGTGCTTGATCTGATGGAGCTTTTTCCCAGAACTTACCTCAACCGGATCGTGAATCCCACCCTCAGTCAAATGCAAGTGGGGGATCTGGTTTCTTTCAGTGCTGAGATCTCCTGGGTAAACCTCAAACCTACGTCCAAAGGGAAAAAAATCCTGAATGTAGGCGTAAATGACGGACAGATCGGTCTGGTCTGCGTCTGGTTTAGTTATCCGCCTCATCTTCCCCAGATCTTCAAACCGGGAAGCACAATCTGGATCAGTGGCACCCTGAGTTCCTTTAATAACAGCTTACAAATCAATCATCCGGAGTTTGAAATCCTGACTGATTCTCATGATGAGCCGGATTTTTGGAAAAGCCGGCAGCTGCTGCCTGTTTATCCGCTGACAGAAGGTCTCAGCCAGCAGCTCATGCGCAGATTTGTGCTCAATGCCTTCTCCCTTTATGTAGATGCCATACAGGAGAATCTGCCCCCTTTCCTGCTTGAGAAACACCAATTCCCACCCCGCCGGGAAGCACTGCAGATCATGCATTTCTCGCAACATATTGAGCTTATTCACCAAACCCGTCTCCGCTTTGCTTATGAGGAATTCTTTTATTCTCAGGTCTTATGGGCCAGACATCGGATGTATCATGAGAGCAAAGAGGCTGGCATCACCTTTGTAAACCACAGAAAGCTAACCACTGCCCTGAAAAATAAGCTTAGCTTCACCCTCACCAAAGCGCAAAAGCGCGTGATCCGGGAAATCTTTGCCGATATGTGTTCAGCTCACCAGATGTCCCGCTTGATTCAGGGAGATGTAGGCAGCGGCAAAACGATTGTGACCCTCTTTGCCATGCTTTTAGCGGTAGAAAACGGATATCAGGCGGCTTTGATGGCACCTACCGAGATTTTGGCAGAACAGCACTACCAAAATTTTATCCGTATGTTAGACGGCCTCCCGGTCCGCACAGTCCTGCTCAAAGGTGGAAATTACAAAGGCAAAGCTGAACTCAAACAAGAGATTGCCGATGGCCGCGCGCAGCTGGTTTTGGGCACACATGCGCTGATCCAAAAGGATGTCTTCTTTCACAAACTTGGTTTGGTAGCTGTAGATGAACAGCACCGCTTTGGCGTAGAGCAGAGAGCGCAACTCGCCGGTAAAGAATCGCATCCGGATTTAATTTATCTCTCGGCTACCCCGATCCCCAGATCGCTGGCTATGACCGTTTATGGAGATCTGCAAGTAAGCCAGATCGATGAAATGCCCCCCAATCGGAAACCGGTGCTCACCTATATCCGTTCCGACCGTAAATTTGATACCGTGCTCAGGGATGTGGAGCGGGAACTCAAACAAGGCCGCCAAGCCTACTTTGTGTGTCCTTTAGTGGAAGAAAGCGAGAAACTCGCCTTGCTGGATGCACAAAGGCTATATGAGCATCTCCAGCAAAAGGTCTTCAAAAGTTACCGGATTGATCTCATCCACGGCCGCATGCCCGCCAAGGATAAAGATGCCATTATGCGCAAATTCAAAGCCGGTGAAACCGATATCCTCGTCTCCACCACAGTTATAGAAGTAGGGGTGGATGTTGCCAATGCTTCTGTAATGGTCGTCGAGCACGCTGAACGCTTTGGTCTGGCCCAATTACACCAGCTCAGGGGAAGAGTAGGCCGGGGAGCAGATCAGGCTTTCTGCTTTTTGATCGGGCATCAACCTCTCAGCTCTATGGCCCGGGAACGCCTCAGCACTATGAGTCGGAGCACCGATGGCTTTCTGATAGCGGAAAAAGACCTGGAACTGAGGGGTCCGGGTGAGTTTTTCGGCCAGGAACAATCAGGTCTGCCCCAATTTCGCTTTGCCAATCTCGTGCAGGATCAAGCGCTGCTTGTCACAGCCCGCCAAGATGCTTTTTCGATTATACAAAGAGACCGTCAGTTGATGCTGCCAGAGCATGAAATACTGCGCAATATATATATGTCTAAATATAAGAAAAAAGAGGAACTTATCTTATATTAACGTCTGACTTGACTAAAAAGCTCTTGACGATATAGGCCCTTATAGAATAATGCCTAAAACTAAATATTGAGGTACCCATGAAAAAGCTGACGATAATATCACTGCTGATTCTAATTAGCATAGCCGCTTTCGCAAACCGGGTAAAATATGATCCTTATCTGTTTCAACCCCGCACGATAATCGGCTGTTTTACCAAAACTGCAATTCCCAATATAGATGGAAAATTGGACTACACAATTCAAAACGGGGTAATTCACACCGGAATTGAAACTATAGATGCTTTGGCAGATCAATATCAGATTGTTGATCTTAAACAAGCTCATCCCTACATCATCAAGCCCGAATGGAATGACAAGGGGTTATACTTGCAAAACACCTACCGCTTCTTTCTGGCCAGCAATGATCAGATCGACGCAGCGGTGGAAGCTCTGCACAAAGATCCAAATCTTATCTATGCAGAATTGGAAGCTATCAACTACCAAAAATTTGTACCCGATGATCCTATGTTGCCCCAACAGTATATCCATCCTCTCTTGCAGAGTTTTGAGGCTTGGGATTACGTAACCGGCAGTCACGACGTTGTAGTTGCCATCACCGATAGTGGCGTCAAGTGGAACCATCCGGATTTGATGGGCAATATCTGGATCAACCCCTATGAGTCTCCCGGGATGAGCATAGACTGGGAAAATGGACTCATCCTGGGCGGAGACGGCATTGACGCCGGAGAAGGCGGAGGCAAGGTCGACGACCTCGTTGGTTGGGACTTTGTAGAGAACGATAACAACCCGATCCAGCCTTGGGAAAACAACGATCATGGAACTCACGTCGCAGGATGTGCCGGGGCGGTGGGAAACAACGCTATTGGTGTGGTTGGCACCTCTCCCAATGTATCCATTCTCGCGTGTAAAGGAGCTCCCAGCAATGCCAATTCCAGCGGCGTGCAATATGCCTACGATCAGATTCTCTATGCAGGTCAGTTAGGAGCGGATATCATCAATGCCAGCTGGGGTGGAGTCGGCAGTGGTACATATCCAAACAGCATCGTAGATTATGTCACGAACCTGGGAGCAACCGTCGTAGCGGCCGCTGGGAACGAGAATATGGAACACTCTTCCAGTTACCAGGATTACCCCGCAGATTGTAATAACTCCCTGAATGTTGCCGCCACAAATCATTCTGATATTAAGGCTGGGTTTTCAGATTATGGTGAACCCATCGATATCTGCGCCCCCGGCGATAACATCCTTTCCACCGTCATCGCAGACAACGGATATGCTTCCTATGGCGGCACTTCCATGGCAAGCCCGGTGACCGCAGGAGTGGCTGCTTTGGTAAAATCCCTGCATCCCGAAATGAGCTCGCTTGATCTCCGCAATCGCCTCATGATGACCGCGGATCCAATAGATGACATCAATTCAAGCTATGCCGGACTTTTGGGAGCCGGCAGAATCAATGCCTTTACTGCCACTATGTATGACAAAATTCCCAATATCAATAAACAAGAAGTGCTGCTTACGGAGCTGGAAGGTGATGGCGATGGGGTTACCAATCCCGGCGAAACCATAAGCATGAATATCAAATTGGAAAACATCATGACCGGTCACGGAATCTTGTGGATGGATGCGAACGACCTTAGTGCTACTATCCGCACCAATCACCCCGGTATCACCCTGATCGATTCGGTTTCCTCCTTTGGCCAGGATGGCTATCTCTATGCCGGTTCTTCCGCCTGGAATCAGGATGAGTATGTGTTTGATGCCATAGCGGATTTACCCTCAGAGCCCATTCCTTTTGAATTGGTCATAGATTCCAATGCCGATCAGGCATATCCCTATCACAAGGTGATTCCCTTTAACGTGGAACTTTCTTTGGTTCAGCAAGGCTGGCCTTTTGATACTGGCGGAGCTTCCGGAAGCTCGCCCATCTTACTCGACGTAAATGCAGATAACAATCTGGAAGTGGTCTTTGGAGATCAAACCGGCAAGATCAATATCATCGATGCAACCGGCTCACCTGCTGCGGATAATTTCCCCTTAAATCTGGGGGCCACAGTGGTGGGATCCATTGCCATGGCAAAGCTGCAGGATAATAATTATTATGATTTTGCCGCTTCGCTGAGCAATAACAACGTCGTGGCCTTCAATTCAAATGGTGACCTACTCTTCGCCGAACCTGCAGGAAGTGTTTTGAGAAGCGGTCCCGTTATTGCCAATCTACTCACCGGAAGTCCAGCTCAGGTAATTGCCCTGGCCCAAAATGGCAGTCTGCTGGTTTTCAATAGCGATGGCAGTGCCGCCACAAACTTCCCCGTTGCTCTGGGCGGAGCTTTCTTGGGCTCTCCCGCAGTGGCAGATCTCAATGGCGATGGCAATCTGGAAATCCTCGCTTGGGCCCTCAGCGGTCATTTGCATGCCATCGATCCCCTTACCGGCTCCAATATCGACGGCTTTCCGGTACTACTCAATGGCGGCAGCCAAAATTCCATCACTATCGCCAATATCGACAGCGATGCCCATCCTGAAATCCTCCTGGCTACCTCCTCTTCCGGCCTCTTCTATGCCCTTAACCACGATGGCAGCATCTATTTTGAAAAGAACATCGGGGGTCAGATTAAAAGTAGCCCTGTGGTAGCAGATGTGAATAATGACGGTAATAAAGAGATTATCATCATCGCGGCAAATGGTGACCTCTATGTGATGGATACAAGCGGGGAAAATCTCCCCGGCATGCCAGTCTCGGTGGAAACTACCGTTGAATGTACTCCGGTAGTGGCCAGATTTGATTACGGCTCGGATCTCAGTGGTATCATCTTTGGAGATACCGCAGGTAAATTGCACTCAGTCCGCATTGATGGCACAGAATCCTATAACTTCCCCATTCCTTTGAATGGAAACATCAAGGTTTCAGCTGCTTTGGCAGATTTGGACCGTGACGGCGATCTGGATATCGTGATCCCGGATAATTCATCCTATTTCGTGTTGGATATCAAACGTGACTACTACAGCATCGAATGGCCCTGCTTTACCGGCTCGTATAGCCGCGCCGGAAACGTTTATCAGCCCACACCCAATACCGATGCCGTTAGCGATGTGCTGAGCACTACTCTCAATAGCGCCTATCCCAATCCCTTCAATCCCACAACTACCCTGAGCTTTAGCCTCCAGAATGCCGGTGAGGTGAGCCTGGTTATCTATAATCAAAAAGGCCAAAAAGTGCGCAGCCTCATCCATGAGACCATGCCTTCAGGAAAACATCAGATCGTATGGAATGGCAAAGACGATAACGGTCGCCAAGTATCCAGCGGCTTGTATTTCTATCGGATGAAATCTGGTAAATACAGCTCTACCCGCAAGATGATCATGATGAAATAATCCTGAATATACGACATTATCATGACAAGGAGTTCCTGCTGGGACTCCTTTTTTGTGCTTACCCCCCTTCCTGAATGAATGTGCAGGCCGTATCGCCACCGGCAACAACATTGATTGGCAAAGCTGATTTTGACTTGAGTTTAAGTCCAGATGCTCTCCTGAACAGGACTTAATCAGGACTTAATCCTGAGTTGAGACCCACTTGGGGAAACAATCAGGGTATCTGCGGGCATAGCACAAATAGACAGCATCATCAGTGGGCTGCTAACCAGTATGAAGGTACTGGCGCTCGCTGTAGCGCCTATCATCTTGTTTGTGAAGGCTATCTGCCATTATCTTCAACCCCCGAAAAACTTACATAAACAAAATGAGCATTGCGGAAGCATCAACCGCTTGCATACCTTGATGAGTGATGCTTGTGCCGGTGACTAAAGTCAACCGGAATTCATCTTGTTCCATCGTCTGATATCCTTGGGCTACGGTGGCTAAAGCGCACCGCCTATCATCTTGTCCGGGAAGATACTGGTGCTCGCTGTAGCGCCTATCATCTTGTCCTGGAAGGTACTGGTGCTCGCTGTAGCGCCGTTCCCCTGTAATATGGCTAAAGCGCACCGCCTATCATCTTGTCCGGGAAGGCTATCTGCTATTTTCTCGCAAACCCATGAGACAGTTCCCCAAGACCTGATCTATTGCCAATAAGTTATCGCATTAGGTTGACGACAAAGTGGGCGAAACGCACAAATATTGACCCCAAGTGCAGACTTGACCTGCCTGAGTCCCGTAGGGGTGGCATTACAGATAGCATACCAACTGATTGCCAATACCTTGTGAGACCTACGGAACTCGGTGATAACGGATAACGGATAACGCATAACGGATAACGGATAACGGATAACGCATAACGCATAACGCATAACGCATAAC
>JARRCD010000047.1 GCA_029982875.1 Candidatus Cloacimonadota bacterium
TTACTAAAGTCGGAGGTCCACCCCGGGGAACAGACATTTCTGAGATATTCAGTTGCAGGTTGTGATCCGAAGTGCGCGTGCGATTCCAAGTGCGGATGGTATCGACTGCTGCGCGATTATAATTGCCATTGATGGTTAAAAAATCTTGGTTAGCATTGGTAACTGCCCATTCGGCATTTAGTTCGTTCAATTGCTGCGAAAGTCTTCTGGTTTTATGTTCGCCTGTACCTTGAATTACATTAAATTGAATTGTGTGGGCTGTATCAGCATCAACGACATAATACTGTTGGGGTTGACCCAGAGAATTCATATATTTCAGAGTATAATCCCGGCTCATAATAGCATAGGGGATCGAGTCGCTGATACCACGTTCACGCTCGATATGTATGCTCCATTCTCCGCTTTCTGGATCGTAGGTTTTGGAAATATCAAAGTAAGTATCCGGATACTTCGCATTAAGTTCTTCCATCCCGTTTACGGTAGCGAAAGTACTTAGATCCATCAGTTGGTCCATAGTTCCACCGGTGGAAAAGGCTAAATCTCCAGCGAGGGATTCGGCAGCATCACTGAAGACATTAGGTGTCTCTTCCGGGTCCGTTGTGGAGTCACTGCAGGCGGTAAGCAATAGAATCAGTGTAAAACCACATAATATTAAGGTAAGGAGGGTAAAAGATAGTTTGTTCATGGTAACTCCTATGGGACTTTTTTTATATTAAATTATCTTTGAGTTGAGTCTCCAAGGTTGGGGTAAATTCCAACTCATTGTTTCTCAATTTTTTTGAGGATAGTATATCGTCCTCGTTACACACACTCTATGTCAGGTCCAAAAACCAAAGTCATTTTTTTCATCTTCAAGAAATAAGTCAAGCTTTTTCTTTTAGCAAACTACTACCTTACAGCGGAGACTGTTCAAAAGATACAACCGTATACACACAGCGAAGGTCTCACACAGATTGCACGGATTTCACAGATTTTTTTATAAGGAGAGGTTATGCGTTATGCGTTATGCGTTATGCGTTAACCGTTAAGTGCCGCTGGGACTCAAAGATAACGCATAACGCTTAACTCATAACGCTATAGCTATCTGAAATACCGTTTCTCCGGAACTCGGGCTTGTCAATTCTGACCTTGGGGTAGATACTTGAGCGTTTTGCCCATTTTTTCGTCAACCTGATGCGATAACTTATGGGAATTGATCAGGTCTTTTTGAACAGTCTCTTACTGGGGGGCGAAGTTTGGAGAGCTGAAAAAAACTATTGACAGCCGCAGGACAACTTAAGTTTATGTAATAAAATCCCCCAAAGAGGTTCAAAAGATGGATAACATACGGTCGCGCAGCAAGCTGAAAATCAGAGCAAGAAAGAGGTTTTACAATCTGTCCTTGCCTATAAATGAAAAGTTAATTAAGCAAAGAAGTTGATGAGCATATCACATCTCAAGCAATTTATCTGGCGCCAGCCGTCACTCATCTTTTGCTCAATCCGCTTGTGTTCGCTGTGTACACAAAACTGCCTGCAATGCAGAATACCAGATCAATCCGATGGTAGTTTCATTGATCCCGAGGTTTTTGCGACCATCATCCATAAGCTGAAGCAATATGGTACCCGGATACTGACCTTAACTGGGGGTGAGCCGGTTTTGCATCCACAATTGGAAGAGATTTTTGCTCTGGCCCAAAAAGAAGCTTTTCAATCCCGGCAAATCTTGACCAATCTCTATTACAGCGTAGAAAGACAGGAAGAGTTGATTGCTCTGGCCCAAAAATACGATGTAGGAATCCATACCTCTTATGATGGTTTGGGCGAGGTTGTGGACAAATTACGTGGAGCAGAGCATGTACAGGAGACGGTTGAGCGCGGCATGCTTAAGATTAATGCAGTTCGAGCAGCGGGGAAATATAAGCATAGACCTACTGCTACAGTGGTGATCAGCGCTTTGAATATCAATCAATTGCCGCAGATCATCGAGCGACTTCAGGAAATGGATTGGAGTATCAACATAGATTTTTACCGCTGGGGTTCTGCCAATCACAGAGAAAATGATCTTTTAAAGATTGAGGACAGCAGCGTAATTCTTGAAACTATCAGGTTTATCCGGAGCATAAAAAACCTGAGAACGCCTTTGTGGTATTATGATGGTTTGGAAAAGCAAATCAGAGCCAAAACCAGGAAGCAGTGTCCCTACCTGATCTCTCCAACCTTTGGCAGTAAGTTTTTTATCCACGAGAATGGGGATATCAAGACTTGTATGAATGAAGCGGTGGGAAATATCTTTACGCAAGAGATTGCTGAACTTTTTAAAGGTAATAACTGGGAAGAGTATAAAGAGCGCTTTCAAAACTGCGAGGGTTGCTGGAATACATGCTACACTCTCAGCTCCAGAGCTCTATCCTATCTTCACTATCCAACAATCCGGCAATATGTAGGAAATGCAAGGCGAGCAAAGTAAAGAAGGCGAATCAAACGAGAATAAGGTTGACAGGCTGAACAAGATAAAATAACTTGGTCAATTATGGTAAAAAGTCCAGCGGAGTATTGATGAGCCTTACAAATGAATACCTAAAGCGCCTGATTGGGTTTATGGATCAGGAAAAGCTGCTTCACAAAGGGGAAAAGCTGCTTTTAGCAGTATCCGGTGGAGCAGATTCTACGGCCATGCTGTATCTTTTTTCCAAATTACGCTTTACGCTCAATCTCTCGCTTTTGGCAGTGCACGTAAATCACCAATTGCGGGCACAAAACAGTGATCTGGACGAGCAGTTCGTGCAGGATATATGCATGAAACTCAATATTCCTTTGATCATCCGCAAAATTGAGTTGGGTGACGACCGCAATTTGGAGAAGCGAGCCCGCAGTATGCGCTTTGAGATCTTTGATCGGATACTTAAGCTATATCGCTTTGATTATGTTCTCTTGGCTCATCATAAGTGGGATTTGGGAGAGACGGTACTGATCAATCTTTTGCGGGGTGCGGGACTATCGGGAATAGCGGGCATCAAACCCAAGCAGAATGATGTGTTACATCCCCTGTTGTGCTTTACCCCCTTGGAGCTGAAAGCTTTGCTTAAGCAGGAGCACATCCCCTGGCGAGAGGATGAATCCAATCAGGAAACCAAATTTTTGCGCAATCGCATCCGACATGATTTGATTCCCCTCCTGGAAGCGCAGTATAATCCGCAGATCAAGGATAAACTGGCAGAAGAAGCGATGATCATCAATCAAGCTGATCAGTATATCAAAGAACGGGCTTTGCGGCGCTATAAGAAGATCTGCCTGGACAGTACCAACCAAAGGGTGGTGCTGAGTTTACCGGACCTGATGAATGTTCCTGAGATAGAGCACTATTACATCCTGAAAGAAGCATATCGCCAGGTAAGTGGTGAGCTACAGGATTTCTTTCGGGCGAACCTGCAAGAAATAAATGCCATCTATCTGGCTCAAGGCAGTAAGTATGTGAGTCTGCCGCATGGTGTTTTTGCCATTAAACGGAATCAGGAATTGGTCTTTAGCGTCTGTCCTGAAGATGTAAAACCCACTCCGGTCGGCGTATTGCAAATAGATAGTGATCGCTCTCGTGCGGTACACATGAATTACCGGTTTTGGTTCAAATACTTAAAAGTTTTGCCCCAGGAGCCTGAGAAATATCAGGGCTTGAGAGTAATAGTTGATGCAGATAAGATCAAGGGTGGCTTCCAGATCCGCTCACGCCAGCCTGGAGACCGGTTTATCCCTCTGGGTATGTCTGGTTACAAGAAGCTGAAAGACTTTTTCATTGACGAAAAAGTAGCTAAATATGATAGGGATTTAATACCCATTTTTGAAGATGGGGAGAAGATCTTTTGGATTTGCGGTCATCGGATCGATGAACGAGTGCGGTATACTAAATCCAGCACGCGTTATCTGATGATAGAAGCGGTTTCGGTTTTCAAAAAACCACACCGCGCAGCAAACAGAATAAAGCGAGGAAACAATGAATTTGATGAATTGTGATATATCAGCCGTGCTCTTTGATGAGCGGCGCATACAGACCCGTATTCGTGAGATTGGTCAGCAGATCAATTCGGATTACGATGGCAAGGTCCCGGTGGTAGTCGGGGTTTTGAAGGGGGGATTTTTATTCCTCGGTGATTTAGTGCGTGCCATCACCTTGCCGATGGAGATCGATTTTTTGGCCATCTCGAGTTATGGAGCAGGAACCAGTAGCAGCGGTGTAGTCAAGATCCGCAAAGATATCGATATAGATCTGACAGACCGGGATGTAATCATCGTGGAAGATATCGTGGATAGTGGCCTTTCATTGCAATATATCAAGGATTATGTCTGGAAACATAAGCCGGCAAGCTTGCGCACCTGTGTGCTTTTGGATAAACCTGAGGCCCATAAGATTGAGATAAGCTTTGATTATGTGGGATTCGAAGTGGGCAATGAATTTGTCGTGGGTTATGGCCTGGATTATGCAGAACGTTACCGGAATTTGCCCTATATCGGGATTCTAAAGGAAGAGTGTTATACATGAAATATTTCTTAAGTATGATACTGGTGCTTTTAACCGGCTTACTAAACGCACAGAATTTGCCAGATTCGCTGGATCAGATCCCCGAGCAGATTCCCGAGGTAATGAACGAATTTTCACAAATACTGCAGTGGTTTATATATGCCATCATCTTGATTTCTGTAATAGGCTTTATCCGGATTTGGCTCATAAAACGTAAATCCACTTCCAGCGAAAAGAAGCCTACGGTAAAACTGGATGATAAGGGCAAGCCCGTCGTGCCTAAAAAGAAACCTGTGATCTCCATGCCTTTCGTCATCATTATGATCATCCTGGCAATTCTCTTTTGGCAGACGTACAACAGCTCCAGAGAGCAGGTGAGCAAAGAGAGCTTTAGCAATTTCATGATTCGCGTGGGCAATAACAACATAAGCGAGGTAGAATTTACCGAGCGCGATATCCTCTATACGGATCTGAATAATAAGAAATACATCACTACTATCCCCTTTGATGATGCCCGGCTGGTGGATAGTCTTTTGGTGCGCGGGATCAAGGTTTCTACCACAAAACCATCGCCTTGGTCAGGACTGCTAATCTATGTAATACCTTTTGTCCTCCTGATCTTTTTCTGGTTCTTTATTATGCGAGGTATGTCAAATCAGAATGCCAAGGCCTTCAGTTTTGGCAAGAGTAAAGCCAGACTGCATGAAGCCAGCCGGTCTAAGGTTACTTTCGCAGATGTGGCAGGGGTGGATGAAGCCAAAGAGGAATTGCAAGAAATAGTGGAATTTCTCAAGGATCCCAAACGCTATCAAAGACTGGGTGGCAGAATCCCTCGTGGTGTGCTTTTAATCGGCAGGCCCGGCACAGGTAAGACTCTCTTGGCCAAAGCCGTATCCGGGGAAGCGGGGGTTCCTTTCTTCTCTATTTCCGGTTCCGACTTTGTGGAGATGTTTGTGGGAGTGGGAGCTGCCAGAGTACGCGATCTCTTTGAACAGGCCAAAAAGAATTCTCCTTGCATTACCTTCATCGATGAAATAGACGCTGTGGGACGACACCGGGGGACCGGATTGGGTGGTGGTCACGATGAACGTGAACAAACCCTGAATCAGCTTTTGGTAGAGATGGACGGCTTTGAACCCAACGAAGCAGTAATTATCATTGCGGCAACCAATCGGCCGGATATTCTGGACCCTGCCCTCTTAAGGCCGGGAAGATTCGATCGACAGGTTACGGTGGATTTGCCAGATATCCGGGGGCGGACCGAGATTTTGAAAGTGCATGCGGCAAAGGTACCTTTGGATCAAGACGTACATCTGGAGTTGATTGCGCGCGGCACACCCGGATTTAGCGGAGCGGATCTGGCCAATTTGGTGAATGAAGCAGCTTTGATTGCAGCCAGTAAAAATCAGAGTAACATCCGGATGGTGGATTTTGAAGAAGCCAAAGACAAGCTTACTTTGGGCAAGGAAAAACGCAGCCGCGTGATCCCGGAAGAAGATAAACGGCTCACAGCTTTTCATGAAGTGGGTCATGTCCTCACCAGCATTTTTCAGGATTTGGTGGAACCGGTGCACAAGGTTAGCATCATCCCCCGCGGTTTTACTGGGGGAGCCACCCACTATTTACAAAGTGACAAGACCGGATATTCGCGCACTTATCTCAAGCAGTTTTTGGTCACCCTCTTAGGTGGTCGCGCTGCGGAAGAAGTGGTCTTTGGTGAGCTTACCACCGGAGCCGGCAACGATCTGGAACGTTGCACCGATATCGCCAAAAAGATGGTCTGTTCTTGGGGAATGAGCGAAGTGATAGGGCCCATGACCATCGGCAAAGAACAAACTGAGGTATTTTTGGGCAAAGAGCTCGCTACGCATGACGCTTGGAGCGATGAGACCTCACGTTTGGTGGATGCCGAGATTAGGGCTTTAGTCTCCGAAGCTCATGAAACTGCCAAGGATCTTTTGCTCAAGCACCGCCAGCTTTTGGATCTCATGGCAGCCGAATTACAAGACAAAGAAACTCTGAATACGAGTGATATCTTTGAACTGATCCTAAGCAATTTGGATGGTGAAGAAAGCGAAATAGTAAAGAAGAAATACGAACGTGCTAAAGAGATGCGCTTTGAGCACTCTGGCGAAAATACCACAGGGAAAAAAGAAAAACCAGCAGAAGAAAATTTAAAAGAAAGTGAGGAAGATCCTGATCCTGATAAATCTGAACCCTCCTCTTTGGAGTCAAACAAATGAGTAATCAAAATATGCATGCTACCACGATTATAGGAATTCATCGCAAAGGTAAAACAGTGCTTTGCGGTGACGGCCAGGTATCTATGGGAGATACTGTGGTCAAAGCTAAGGCCATCAAGATCCGCCGAATTTTTAATGATAAGGTGATAATTGGCTTTGCCGGAGCTACAGCCGACGCCTTTACTCTCTTTGAGAAGTTTGAAGAGAAACTCAAGGCAAACAAGGGCAATCTCAAGAAATCTGCGGTTGATTTGGCCAAAGATTGGCGACAGGATAAATACCTCAGACGCCTGGAAGCCATGTTGATCGCCGGCGATAAAACCGGA
The DNA here is from genome assembly GCA_029982875.1 of Candidatus Cloacimonadota bacterium. Classification (GTDB taxonomy): domain Bacteria; phylum Cloacimonadota; class Cloacimonadia; order Cloacimonadales; family Cloacimonadaceae; genus UBA5456. The sequence continues at coordinate 7,064 of JARRCD010000047.1, forward strand.
ATTCTCATGATTAGCGGCGCGGGCGATGTGATGGAGCCGGATGATGGCTTGATCGCGATTGGCAGTGGCGGCAACTATGCGCTGGCCGCAGCCCGTGCTTTGTTAAATAATACTAAGCTCAGTGAAGAAAAGATTGTTAGCGAAGCCATGAAGATCGCTTCGCAGATCTGTGTCTATACCAATCAGAATTTCACCTTGGAGGTGTTGTAGTGCCCGATATCAGTAGCCTTACTCCAGCCAAAATCGTCGAAGAACTGGATAAATACATCATCAGTCAATCCAAGGCCAAGCGTAGTGTAGCCATTGCGCTCAGAAACCGCTGGCGCCGCCAGCATGTGCAAGGAGAATTGCGCAGTGAGATCATGCCCAACAACATCATCATGATTGGTCCTACCGGAGTGGGAAAGACCGAGATTGCCAGACGCATCGCCCGCTTGGTTAATGCCCCATTTATCAAGGTGGAAGCATCCAAATTTACCGAAGTGGGCTATGTGGGCAGGGATGTGGAATCCATGATCCGTGAATTAATGAGTTATGCTGTAGCCCAGACTCGCACTCAGATGGTGGAAGATGTGCTTGAGGATGCCAAGGCTATGGCTGTGGAAAAGGTATTGGATGCCTTACTGCCCTTGCAGCGTCAGGGGAACGAAGCTGATGATCCCGAAGCTCTTCAGCGCCATAAACGCAGCCGGGACAAGATGCGCAACAAGCTGATAAGCGGAAAAATGGATGACAAAGAGATCGATATCGAACTGCCGGAAGATATGCAGTCCAATTTTGAGATTATGACCAATTTCAATATTGAAGCCCTGGATTTTGATTTTTCCGATATGTTATCCAATCTGCTCCCAGGCAAAAGCGGGAAGAAAAGACACAGGACTACTGTAGCCAGAGCCTTGAAGACCTTTATCGAGCATGAAGTAAGCCAGCTGGTCCCCCGCGATAAAGTGGCCGAAAAAGCCAAGCAGACCGTAGAGGAAAATGGCATTGTCTTTATCGATGAGATCGATAAGATTGCCACAGTGGAAAAACAGGGCGGCATAGATGTTTCCCGCAGTGGTGTGCAACGCGATCTCTTACCCATCGTAGAAGGGAGTAGCGTTCCTACCAAATACGGGACGATTGATACTTCCCACATTCTTTTTATTGCTGCGGGAGCTTTTACCACAGCCAAACCCAGTGATTTGATCCCCGAGCTGCAGGGACGGTTCCCGATCCGGGTGGAATTGAACAGCCTCACCGAGCATGATTTTGTGCGCATCATCAGCGAACCGGAGAATGCTCTCACCAAACAATATAAAGAGCTTTTCCGCACAGAAAATGTGGAGCTATCATTCAGCTCGGGAGCGATTAAGGAAATCGCTAGATATGCTGCCATAGCCAATGAAAAAATGGAAGATATCGGCGCGCGGAGATTGCACACCATTCTCAATACGCTGTTGGATGACTTCCTCTTTGATATGCCCGATCCCAAACTCAAGAAAGTTAGCATTACCCAAAAAATGGTAAGCGCCAGACTCAGTCCTGTAATCGAGAGTGAGGATCTTTCGCGCTATATCCTCTGATGTTTAAGTTTTTGAAGAAGACCTTTATCTCGTTGAGTATCCGCAATTACCGGCTTTTTTTTTGCGGACAGGCTGTATCTCTGATCGGAACCTGGATTCAGCGTACCACTTTAGGCTGGTATGTATATCGGCTCACCAATTCCGCTTTTCTTTTGGGCTTGGTGATGTTTCTTTCCATGATTCCATCGCTGTTTATCTCGCCCTTTGTAGGTGCCTGGGCCGACCGCTGGAATCGGCATCAGGTCGTAATCGGGACTCAAGTAGCGTTTTTGATTCAAAACGCCATCCTTGCGATATTAGTACTTACCAATGTGATAAACTCTCAAGTGACATATCCCATTCTAATCTTAGCCGCCTTACAGGGCATTATTGTTGCGGTGGATTCGCCCGTGCGCCAGACTTTGCTGATAGATTTGATTGGAGACAAAAAGATGTTACCCAATGCTATCGCTACCAATAGTGCGATGTTCAACGGGGCCAGATTGATAGGTCCTGCTTTAGGTGGTTTTTTGATCGTGTTGTTTAATGAAGGAGTATGCTTTGCTATCAATGCCGCTTCATATCTGCCGGTGATTTTTACTCTGAGTTTTATCCGGATCAAGTATCCTTCCTTAAAACCTCAAACCGAATCTACCTTGCGCAAGATCATCGATGGCTACCGTTATGTCTATCACAGCTTTCCCATCCGGTTTTTAATCATTAATCTCGCGGTGTATATGCTGTTTGCCTTCAGCTACTCCACGCTGATTCCCATCTTTGCCAAAGATGTATTACATGGCGATAGCGGAACTCAGGGCTTATTGATGTCTACCGCCGGAATAGGTGCCTTAATCGGCTCTTTTATTCTGGCTTCCAAAAATAGCATCAAGGGTCTACAATTCCGTCTGCTTCTGGTGGGAATAGTTGCGAGTATATCGCTGATGCTCTTTTCCCGCAGCACATCGCTGATCTTGAGCATGGCCCTGATGTTTTTTATTGGCTTTGGTCTGATGATGAACAACGCTACCACAAATACCCTTATCCAATCTCTGGTGAGCGATGATATGCGGGGCAGGGTACTTAGCACTTATACTACGACTTTCATGAGTATGTCTCCTTTGGGGGGGTTACTTGCCGGGACTATCTCGTCTTATTTGGGGGCACAAACTACCATCCTGATTTTTGCCACCATCTGTTTGCTCTGGAGTTTGTATGGACTAAGAATCTTACCCCGCTTCAGCAAAGGAATGCTGAAGATGTTGGTACTCAATTCCAATCATTCCGTATATCGCATTCCCCCGTCAAGGTTGATGCCATGAGCAGCATATTCACCTATTTGGGCACAAAAGATTTGGATTATCGGACATTACTGCGAGCGCAAAGGGATCTCTTGATAGGGGATAGGGAAATCCCGTTAGCCCGGCTGGTAATCTGCGAGCAAACCCACTCAAATTATGTTCATATCTGCAGCGAAGACGATTGTGGTGCAGGTTTTAAGGATCATCCCCAGATCGCTGGGGCGGATGGATTAGCTACCAATATTCCCCAGCAGTATCTTGTGATTCGAACTGCAGATTGTTATCCCGTGCTTATATACGACAAGGATGCTGCAGCGGTGGCCGCCATTCATTGTGGTAGAGAAGGGAGCAGAATGAATATCGCGGGTAAAGCTGTAGCGGTTTTGGTGGATCACTATGGCTGCGATCCAGCTAATTTAATCGCTCTCATCGGCGCTGGCATTTGTGAAAGACACTATGAAGTAAGCGAAGAGCTTTACACCGCTTACCAGGACAGCCTCAAGCAGGATCAAATCGGTTTTTGCCCTTCCAGGGACCGACACATCAATATTCGTACTGTCATTTTTCAGCAATTGAACCGCGCCGGCTTGCCTGCCAATAACATAGAGAACTTGCATATATGTACTTATGAAAACCCGGATTACTTCTCATATCGCCGGGATCATGGAAATAACCGTCAAATAAATCTGATCGGGATTGCCAATGAATAAGACATTAATCAGTAAAAGTGGCAATGTGCTCTTGGAATTGCGCCAGGATAGTGCATCAGCCTGGCTTACCATCAAGCGCAGTGGTCAACTTGTCGACGAAAAAGAGATCTTGGATTTGATCGCAGAAGCAGGGATCAAATCAGGATTTGAAGAAGCTCAGCAATTGATCCGCGAGCGGGGGATTGAAAAAGACTTTGATACTCCTTTCCCGATAGCAGTCTGCCAAAAAGAGACAGGTAACAAAGAGGCTACCCTGAAGTACAATTTTGATCCGGAAGCAATAAACCAGGACCTCAGCCAGATTGATCTGGGCCAGCTGAAAAATGCTATATATGTAAATAGCGGCGATATCGTGGCCAGCTACACCGATAATCTTTTTGAACGGGATGGCAGTATCTACGATTTGTTTGGCGCATTGATCGATCCTCCTCAAGTAGATGAAGCAGCGGCGCAGAAGCTGGCTGGCGTTAATGTGCGCTATGAAGCCCGAGATTTTATAGCCGAAAAGACCGGTTACCCTTATTTGGATGAGGCGGGCAGGCTATGCATTTTGGATTATCTGTCGCTTGCAAGCGATCAAATCCCCACCGATGAAACAATCCGCAGTCCCCTGACTTTGGATATTACCGGGGATCTGTGCAAAGTGAGATTGATCTGTCTAAAAAGCTTGCAATTGCATGGAAATATACGGGATAGCAGCATTTATTGTGAAGAGGACCTGACCCTTTCTGGCGCTATTACTGCCTGCACGAATCCCGGCATCCAGGTATTGGGCAAGCTGAAAGTGAGCTCTATCATCAATTCTCGCATCTGTGTGAAAGAGGGGATCGAATTTGACACAGAGATCCTGAATTCGATTGTGGCCTGCGATGGTGACATCTTAGGCCAGGGAGAAATTTCACGCATCAGCGGTGGTTTGGTGCAAGCTGCCGGGAATATCGAGATTGCCATTGCTGGATCACATCCTGGCGTAGAGACCGAGATTGAGATTGCCATTTCACCTTTTTACCGTTCCGTATTGATGCAGATGACCAAAGAAGCTGTACGCCTGCGCTCGGCGGGTGAAGAAAGCGCTTTGGATGAATTGCAGAAGCAGATCAGCCGTTGTGAAAGCGAGCTTGATCAACAATTGAGTTTATTTTTGAAAAGACCAGACGGACAAAAAAAATCCATCACCGTGCGGGATGAAGTGTATCCCAAGACCTTATTTAGGGTATTGAAGCATTCCTACCAGATCAAAAGCCGGCAAACGGGTATCTGTCTGGTTGAAAAAGAATAAGTGGAGTAATTAGTTATGAGATGCAGAGCACTTCTGCTGCTGTTGGCTGTAGCACTTTTCTCAAGTCCGATCTTTGCCCAAATTCCGGGCTTTCCTAAAGACCCGGCCCTTTCTCCGGATGGTAATGAAGTATGCTTTGTCTTTGCTGGAGATTTGTGGCTTGTTCCTTTTAGTGGGGGAGATGCCCGGCGTTTAACTGATACCAAAGCCCAGGAATGGGGGCCCAGCTGGTCACCGGATGGCCAATGGATAGCCTTCAATGCAAATCGAGAAGGACAGACCTATCCCTATCTCATCTCCGCGCAAGGGGGCGAGGCTGAGGTAATTATTCGCCAAGGCTATACTATTGCCGATTGGTTCCAGGACAGCAAAAATCTTTTGGTGCTAAGAGGCACCAGGGAATTCGGTTATTCGGCTTACAAGCTGCCTATAGATGGCAAGCGAGCCGTTTTGCTGGCGGATGTAGCGGATCGTTGGGCGAGTCTATCACCGGATAACGGTAAAATAGTTTTCAGTCGTTATGGCGATGCTTATCGCGAAGCTTATACCGGCAGTCTCAATGGTGATCTCTGGCTCTATGATATCGCCGCAAAAGAGTATACCAGGTTGACCGAGACAAAGTTATCCGAGCGCTATCCACGCTTTTCCTACACCTCAAATTCATTGTATTATTGCTATTCCGATGGCCAAAGCTACCAGCTTACCCGAGCGGATAATATGAGATTTAAGCGGAGTCATAAGATCAGTAATCTGCCCCGCTTTAGCGCTCGTGATCTCAGCATTGCCCGCCACAATGACCGGATTGTATTTGAATACTTTGATGAAATATACAAATATGATCCCGCTGCTGCTGGGGCAGACCAAGTGCAAAAGTTAAACATCAGGATCATTTCGGATATGTGGCAGAATCCCATTCGTGAGTATGATATGGAAAATGACATTGTGGATTTTGCCGTATCCGATGACGAAATGCTGGTTTCTTTTACCTATAAATACGATAACTTTTTGGTGCCGCTCAAGGGCGGAGAACCCAAACAACTCACTCATGATCACAGTGGTTGGGCGAACATGATGTTTTTATCGGATCGTGAATTGATCCTTTCCAAACTCGATCAAGGACGGGACAAGCTCTTCCATGTTAGCCTGGAAAAAGACAAAGATCCGGTGCTTAAACCGGTAGCATGGTTTGGGGCAGACAGCCTGAGTATTCAGGATATCATCAAGGATGCTCAGGGCCGCTGGCAGATCAAATATCAGGATCACATCAGCGCAGGAAGGATTGCTATTGCCGACAAGGGTAAGACCAATCTCCTGGCCATGAATACCCCGGGCTTGGTCATTTCCAATTTTGCCATCAACAAAAGCGGAACCCATGCCGCTTATTGCTCGATTGATAATAAATACTACATGCGTGGGCTTTATATCTATGAATTTGCTACGGATACTCATCGTAAGGTGCTTTCCGATGAGCGGAATATCTCAAACATCCATTGGTCCGCGGATTACCGCTCTTTGATCTTTACCCGCAACCGTAATCTCTACCGCTTGGATTTGGTCCCCCGCGATGAATTTGAATATGATAAAGACTATTGGGCTGAAGTATTCGAACCTCCTGCTGAAGCCGAGGAAGACGACAAACAAGAAACCAAGAGCGAGACTGAATCAAAAGACATAGCTCCCCTTATAGATGATGAAGCTGCTGAACCGAATACACAAGAAGATGAATCTGAAACAGAAGAAACAGAAGAAGTTGAGGAAGTTGAAGAAGAAGAGCCGGAAAGAGAGGTCGAGATAGTCTGGGAAGGACTGGACAAAAGGATGTATCCGCTATATCAAGGCTCAATGTCTGACCTCTACGTAATCCGGGTACTCAGCGATTCCACCTTCCTGTTTTTGGACCGCGCTTGGTTCAATCAAAATGAAACCAGCCTCTATAAGGGGAATATCTATGGCACAACCAAAACTAAGGAAACTGATTTGGGTAAAAATAGCCTTGCCTTCAAGCTGGTGGATAAAACGCTTTATTATCTTGATGACTACAAGATCAAATCATACAATACAGATACGGGTAAAAGCAACGAAATTACGATTTCAATGAAATACAGTTACGATGTAAATGAATTGAATAAACGTGTGTTTGAACAGGCTTGGGGACTTTTTGCCGATAACTTTTATGATCCCAATATGCACGGGCAAAACTGGAAGCAACTCTACCAGGAATATCATCCTTATTTGGATAAAGCCCGCGATATCAACGATGTAGCCGGTATTATCGACGAGATGGTAGGAGATCTAAACGCCTCGCATACCGGGTTCTATCCGCGGCAAGAAGAAGAAAGTACTTTCAAGGCTACTGCTCACCTGGGCGTAGAATTTGATGATAGTGAAAGGCTCCCGGCCGGGATCAGAATCTCACGCGTATACCCCAATACCAGACTGGCGAGCTTTTACAAGGTCAAAGAAGGGGATATCATCACCAAACTTGATGAGGTGGAAATAAAGCCAGATACTCCTCTGGATTCGCTCCTGGCCGATAAGGTAGATAAAAAAATCAGCTTTAGTATTCAACACGATGAGGAGCTGATCGAAGGTTTTCTCACCGGTTTGAGCTCCCGTAAAATGTATGATCTCTGGTATGAGTATAAGGTAAATCGTAATCGTGAAATAGTAAGTCAGGCCAGTGATGGCAGGGTAGGCTATATCCATGTAAGTGCAATGGGAACATCTGATTATGAGAAGTTTTACAATGAGTATTTCCGCGATAATCACGATAAAGAAGCCTTGATCCTGGATTTCCGCGGGAATAGGGGTGGCAGAGTTCACGATGACATCCTTTCCCTCCTCACCAAAAAGAACTATGCATATAGCTACAGCAGGGCTTATGGACCGGATTTGCGTCCCGAACCCAGATTTGGGATTACCGTGCCTACTGTAGTTCTGGTGGACGAAAATTCCTTCTCCGATGGGGAGATCTTTTCCATTGTCTATCAGGAACTCAAGCTCGGTAAGGTGATTGGTTATCCTTCCAGTGGTGCCGTGATTGGAACTCGTGAACGCACTTTGCTGGATGGTTCGCGCATGCGTATGCCAGGTACCGGGTGGTTCAAGGTGGATGGCACCAATATGGAGGGTACCGGAGCCATTCCAGACATCATTGTCGAGCATAGCATCAACGATATCGTGCATCGTAATGACAAACAGCTTGCCCGAGCAATCAAAGAAATAATGAAAGAGATAGACTAATGAATCTTGAAACTATACTTATCCAGGCTCAGGAATTGAGCCAAAAGAATTGGTTACACGCTCTTCATCTGCTTAATAGCGCGGAAGACGAATATCCTACAGATCAGCGTTTACAGACCCTGATGGCAGAGCTGTATTTTATGCGTTTGCAATATAGCCAAGCTCTAAAACACTATCTCAAAGCTCTCTCAGCAGATCCGGGTAATGTCAACATCATCAGCTCCATCGCCCATTGCTATTTGGCCAAAGGGGAATACCGCCTTGCTCTGGCATATTACCAACGCATACCAAATCCTACCATTGATATACTTTATAATACCGGTTATACTTTGGCACTTTTAGGTCAGCATAAAGAATGTATTGCCATCATGAAAAAAATCCTTGCCACCCTGCCGAATCACCCCCTGGTGTATTACTTGCTCATTGAGCAGTATTTTGAGCTGGGGGAGATGGACGAAGCGCTTTACTACATCAAAGCAGCCGAAAAACATGCGGGAGGCCAGATGCAAACCTACCAATTGGCCGGCTTGGTATATAGCTCCAAAGAACTTTGGGTGCCCGCTTATTATTACTACCAAAAGGTGGAAAAGATGGGCAGTATCAGCAATCCCGAACACTGTATCCGCTATGCTAATGCCGCACATATGATAGGTTTTAACGAAAAAGCTATTCACATCCTGACCGAAGCGCAAGCTAAATGGCCATATATCAGCGAAATCTATACCATGCTCTTGCGTCTCTTGATCCAAGAGAAAAAGATGCAGGCGGCAAAAAAGGTTTCTGCGCAGGCAAAGCAGCATCTTGCCAGACTTACTCCCCTTTTGAAAATCCTGATTGAACGGGTGAGCGGAGAAGGTTAAGAGGGTTGAGAAGGTTGAGGAGGTTGAGAAGGTTTAGAGGGTTGAGAAGGTTGAGAGGGTTTAGAGGGTTGAGGGGGTGGAGAGGAATGACTACCTCTTTTTACGAGCTTTGCATACCATTTCCAATATGGCAAGCAATACATTCAACCCAAATAATGCAGTAGGCTCACATCCCTAAAATAAAAGTGTTGCATATCTTCGCCTATCACAATGATTTGGGATCATTTGTAAAACAAAATCAAAACAGGAGAAAAATATGCAACCCAGTCACTCAAACAAGAGCCTCAAAAAGTGTCAAGTCAAAATTAAGTTTAGCCCCAAATTAATCACTTCGCGGGGTGGAACAGCCGCGCTATTTTCGAGGTTTTTCGATAAGATCAGATTCAGGGAAGCGGTTTTGATGACAATCTGCCTGATCCTGCATAACCTCATCA
>JARRCD010000048.1 GCA_029982875.1 Candidatus Cloacimonadota bacterium
TGCCTTTGCCGGTGGCTAAAGCACACCGGAATTCATCTTATTCTATCACTTGCCTGCACCGCATACTCAGGGTAGTGATCGTGGGTATCGTGATGCTATCTAAAATGCCGTCCCTATGGAACTCACAAGGTATTGGCAATAGATTGGGTCTTGGGGAAGAGTCTCGTGCTGATCATGGTCATAAGTATGATCGCCGTGGTATTTCGGAGCTTGCCACCCCGAACCTTGATCCTTCTCTGGGATAAGTTGGCATGGGAGGCATTTTACTTGCTTAAATAAGGGCTTTCAAATATATTGTTCACAAGAGGAAAATATGAGACCCAATAAACAAGAATTGATAGAAATGCTCAGGGTTAGCGGTGAAGATGAACTGCAAGAGCTTTACAAACGTGCTTACGAAGTCAAGAAAGCTTATGTGGGCACCAAAGTCTATTTTCGCGGTATTATCGAACTGAGTAATATCTGTAGTAAAAACTGCTATTACTGTGGTATTCGCAGTGGAAATCCTGATTTTAAGCGATACACAATATCCATAGATGAAGCACTAAGTGAGGCAAAGTGGTGCTATGGACAGCATTATGGCAGCCTGGTAATACAAGCTGGAGAGCGCCGGGATGATTTTTGGACAAACTATGTGAGTGAGTTGATTCGCGGCATTAAAGAACTCTCGGATGGTAAACTCGGTATTACTCTGTCTTTGGGAGAGCAAAGTGAAGATGTATATCAAAGGTGGTTTGAGGATGGAGCACATCGCTATCTGCTGCGGATTGAGACGAGTGATCGCGAGCTTTACAAGAGCTTGCACCCGGCAGACCACAGTTTTGAATACCGGAAAAGCTGCCTCAAACTCTTACGAAAAGTAGGATACCAGGTGGGCACGGGGATCATGGTAGGCTTGCCCGGGCAAAGTCTTGAAAGTATCGCTGATGATATTCTCTTCTTTTACGATGAAGATTTCGACATGCTGGGAATGGGACCATACATCCCTCATCATGGCACTCCTTTGGCTCATCTGAGAGAGGGTTTTGATAGTGCTGCCGCGCTTACTATGGGACTGAAGCTGATATCTGCCTGCCGGATTGCCTTGAAAGATATAAACATAGCCACGACCACAGCCTTGCAAGCCTTACATCCGGAAGGTCGTGAGCTGGGACTCTTGGCCGGAGCTAATGTGCTGATGCCAAATATTACGGATACCAAATACCGCGATGACTATCAACTATATGAGGGAAAGCCCTGCCTGAACGAGAATGCTGATCAGTGTATAGGTTGCCTGGCGCGTCGGATCGCTGCTATCGGAGAGACTATCGGCTTTGACGAATGGGGAGATTCCAAACACTTTTACAAAAGAACCGAAAAGCAGAAAACAGCAAAAGGCCGCTGATACAGCGGCCTCATATTTTTTATAATCCGATACAATTAATACGTAGTTGTCTGAGTAACCAGGTTGTTCAACACCGAAAGACGATTGTTGATATCCGCCAGTGTTTCTGGCTCAACGGTAAGGCTGCGAGCAGTTGTTAGATATTGCACGGCATTACGGAAATGCACATTGGCAGAGGCTTTGGCAGCATCACGGTCTTTAGATAGAGCAGTAGCCTGACGTCCCACTGCTTCCGCCGCGCGTTTTTCCAGATCTACAAAACGGTTGTAAGCGGTTGTCCCCTTGGATTGACTTACAGTAGCCAAAATCACATAGGGTTGATACAGACTTGGGTCTTTTTGAGTTGTAATATTGGCATTAACTTCAGCTTGCTCGTAATCACCTTTGGCAAGATAGATACTGGCCAGATTGAGGTAGGCCATGGGGTTTTCCGAGTCAACCGAGATAAGCTGATTCATGGTCGTAATAGCTTTGTCATAGATAGCATTTTTAGTTTCGGAATCTGGGGCTTCAGCAGCCTGGTTTCGGTACAGACTTACGACATTCAGATAGGCTTGGGTATTATTGGGATTATTTGCGATCAACCCTTCATAGCGCGCAATAGCCTGTTCCATGCGTCCACTCCGTTGATATGATATAGCCAGACGTCGGGAAATCAAGTCATTTTCGGGAAAGCGATCATAAGCTCTTTCTAAATATGGTAAAGCTTCTTCATATTTCTGTTGTTCATACAGCAAAAAGGCCAAACGAGTTTGCACGAGCGCGTTATTTTCATCAATCTCCAAGGCACTTTCAAAAGCTGATTGAGCCTTTTGTATTTCTTTTTCCTGAGCATAGAGGTTTCCGATCGCCAGCCACAATTCTGCATCTTCATTGATCGCCGCAATCTTTTCCATCACTGCAATACGCTTGAGATTCTCGCCTGTTTTCTCGTACATATCGTTCATCATGAGGAGGGTCTGATAATGCGTAGGATCAAGCTCAAGGGCTTTATTGAAGCTCTGTTCTGCCAGTTCATATTGCCCCTTCTTGTAATATGTAGCGCCAAGGTAATAATGAGCATTCTGGTTTTCTTGATCCAGACCGATGACGGTCTTAAAGTTCTCTTCTGCGTCGTCGTATCGGCCAGCGGCATAGAAATTTGTAGCATAATTGAAGATTTTATCAACCTCAGTGGAGATAAATTCATCCAATTTCTCCATCATTTCCTTATTGAGAATTTCCCAGCGTTCTTCTTTGGTGTTGGGAACACTAAAATTCAATTGGCGCAATTCACTGGTGCGAGCACTATAAAGCTTCATATCGATAGCGAATAAATCATTCCGTTGAGACGAGATATTGCCCAAAATGAGCACATTGGCATCCAGATCGGAGGCAATCTCTTGCATCTCTTCTGGTTCAATATCATTCACATCCGGAATTCCATAAACCTTAAATTCATTTGCCACCATTTCAAGGTCCATCAATTCGTATTGCGGATATCCGGAAAACACATATTCCAAATCACGAACTTCGAGGATTTTGCGAATATTTCTGCTTCTGGCATCCATCGTCATGAGCGGTAGAATTGCTACTTTTGTAACAAGTCCGGTATAAGTTTCGGTCGCTTGGGTTGGTTCTGGTACACCAGTATTCACCGAGCATGCTGAGATCAGCAATAGGGCAATCATGGTTATCAGCAACAATCTGTTCATTATATCCTCCAGGGGCTGATTAGTCTAATTTTCATAGTTACACAAAGATTTTAGTTTGGACTATCTGTCAAGAAAAAGCTTGTACATTCAAGATTGAGGCACTGTGCAAATTCACTATCTCACCCATGTTTTTTCTAATAATCAGAGCACCCCGCAGATCAATGCCCAAAATCTCCGCTTGATAAGCTTGAGCGCCATCATCAATCTCAGCCAGGCAGTTCTTTCCAAATAGATTCTCATTACAATAAGTGATGTATGTTATGCTATGAGCAAGAAGTTTTTCCTGACTCTCGACAGCCGCTATGATATTGTAGCATAGCTTTTCGTTGGATATCTCACAGTCCAAAATCCTGCCCAGACTGATGGCTCCAAACTTTCCCAAAGCCGGATCGATGTCGTTGTTTGTATTGATCCCGATGCCGATTGTATAACGCCCAGGGTGATGCATGCACAAGGCACCACCAAGTTTTTTGCCCTCATACATGATGTCATTGGTCCATTTGATCTGCAGTTTGCCATTTAGCGGAGCAAAGAGATTGCTCAATTCACGGTGCAGACAATAGCCCACAAATAAAGCAAAAGAAGGGATTAAATCAGTATATAGCAGGTCGAAAGTAAACCATAAACCACCGGGAGGTGAATACCAGATTTTGTTGTTTCGACCAGTGCCTTCCTTTTGGGTAGCTGTACGCACACAGATCAGGTTACTGTGATATTCCTGGAGTCTTTGATACTCCAGCATTGTGCTATCCAATACATCATAATAAAAAAAAGATCTTTCTTTCATTGCTCAATATACATGGCATCTCCATAACTGAAAAAGCGATAGCGTTCAGCTATGGCTAAGGTATAAGCCTCCTTGATAAAATCGTATCCAGCATAGGCTGAGATCATCATCAGCAAAGTAGATTCAGGCAGATGAAAATTTGTGATGATCGCATCCGGTACTCCAAACTTATATCCTGGATAAATAAAAATATCAGTCCAATGATTTCCGTCAAGTAGTTTCTCACCATCCCAAAAAGATTCCAAGCTGCGCACGGTGGTGGTTCCAACTGCAATAACCCGCCTGCGCTCTTGTTTGGCCTGATTTATAGCCTCTGCGGTGGCTGTGGAAATTTCTACACACTCACTGTGCATTACATGTTTATCAATGCGTTCAGTTTTCACCGGGCGAAATGTACCAATTCCTACATGGAGAGTAAGCTCGGTAAAAAGTACGCCCTTGTTTATGAGCTGCAGGATCAAATCTTCAGTAAAATGCAAACCTGCTGTTGGAGCTGCCACAGATCCGAGAGCTCTGGCATAGACAGTTTGGTAACGATCATGGTCACTTTGCTCATCAGGACGATTAATATAAGGGGGTAAAGGGACATGCCCGATTTTTTCGAGCTCAGTCCAGAAATCTCCCTGACACTCCATTCTGATTTTGCGTTTACCATCAATATCCTCAGCAAAAATGAAGCCCCTAAGTTGATCCGAAAAAGTAAGCCATTGTTCGCTCTTGATTCTTTTGGCTGGTTGGATCAGGCATTCCCAAGTATCCTCTGCATCGGTTAGGTGCAGCAGCAAAACCTGAATCCTGACTCCATTTTCCTTGTAGCCATAGAGGCGGGCGGGAAAGACGCGGCTGTTGTTTATAACCACCAAATCTCCGGCTCTTAAAATCTCGGTAAGATCGGAGAATTTTCGATGCTTAATGCTGTGCGAACTGCAATTCAGATGCATCAGACGAGATTGATCCCGTCTTTGGAGAGGATATTGGGCAATGAGCTCCGGGGGCAGATCGTAATAATACGCTGCCTTACTCAGGAAGTCTGGCTTCATTACTTGAGTGTGAGAGGTACCTGCTCTGCACTGATTAGTGAAGCAGTAAAGCTGCCAAAACTAATCTTACTCGATAGCTTCACGGGTATCTTATATTGGTCGTTGCTAATCCAGATATAGATACTACCAGTCTGCTTGAATATAGACTCTCCCTCCAGTTTGGGTTCAATTACCAGGCACTCGATTTTACCAAAGATGGTATCGACCTTTTCAGCGCGATGCACTACCACTTCTGTGAGCATGTTTCTGCCGTCTGCCGTAATATTTACAAAGACGCTTTCACCCACTTGCAAATCTTGATGGCGCACATAATAAAATGCACTGAGGATATCTTGGGAATCAATCGGCATATCCATCTCGATATTGTTGAACCTGCTCTCATCGAAAGACCAGCGCTGGTAAGTGGTACGGCCTCCGGGATGATCATAGATATGCACCCGGTGTTGCCGGTATCTGCCCTCTTGAAGGTTCTTGCTAAATTTGTAAGGTAGCAACGATTCTTTGTCCCACCAAGATTCTACCCGATCCTGAACCCGAAAGAAATGATCAAAGAAAGAATAGGTCTGGGCATTGGTACTTAAATGCCAAACCGGTGTCCCCTGATACACTGAGGTGCGGGCTTCCAGAATGGCTTCTGCAGCACTTATAAAACCATATTTCACATTAAATGTAAGCTTTTCGCCATCCATAAACACTTCGGCATTAACGGCAATGGCTATGAGCATTAGCAATAGACACAAAAACTTCTTCATGCTTTCCCTCCGGTTAGAAAGATCTCTTCTCCACACAAAGTCCGGATATCCGCAGAAATCAGGAAATCCGCGACCTGCTTGATCTCAGCTCTTGAAACCAATTGTTCCGCAGCAGAATTAGCAAGGTGTTTGGCAAAATATGCCTTGCGAAATTCCAGATAGGAGCCGCTGAAATCTTCTTCTAAAACCGTATCCACCGGGGCCGGAGCAATGCAATTTACCAGCACATTGTGCTTGGCATTCTCCAAAGCGGCACTTTTGGCCAGATTAGCTATGGCTGCTTTGGCTGCGGCATAGGCCGAGCCATTGGCAAGACCGCTGCGCGTGACATCCGAACTAAAAAGGATTACCCGGCCAAAATTCTGTTTACGCATGATCGGTAATACGGTCCGTAAGATATGGTAAGCCGGATAGAAGTTGTCGTCAAATACTCTCTTAAAGTCCTGCGGATTAGTATCTACCAAGGCTTGGTTATCCACACTGCGGACCGCGCTACAATGGATCAATGCGCCAATGCTGCCCTCAATTTTAGAGATCAAGCTTTGTGTAGCTTCCAGATCCCTGAGATCTACACTCAGCAGGGGAGTTTTAATTTTTTTCAGCCGATCATCCCTGGTATGATACAGAAGAATCAATTCCCGCCCCTCTTGTTCATATTGACGGGCCAGGAAGCTACCAATCTGAGAATTGGCTCCCGTGATCATAATTCTCTTCATAATTCCACTATCCGGTCTATTATTTGTTGGGCAAGATCGAATTTATCGCCTTCTATATTCTGAGGCTTCCCTGACTTTGAAATCAGGGTTATGGCATTACTATCTTTCCCAGCATTTTTTATATGATTGGCTATTATCAAATCCAGATTCTTTTTGTCAAGCTTTTCCGTAGCATTGGCGATTATATCCTGCGTTTCGGCAGCAAAACCGATCAGTAATTGCTTTGAACTCTTTCTCTTAGCTAATTCTGCCAGGATATCTTGAGTAGCAACCATTTCCAAGCTCATCTGGCTTCCCTTTTTTAGCTTTTGTTCTGCCACAATCTTAGGAGTATAATCCGCCACGGCAGCACACATGATGATCCACTCCATGCTCTGAGCACGAGATATCACAGCTTGGTACATGTCTTGGGCCGAAAGTGCTTGTACCGCCTCCGTGAGATAATAGGGCAGCTCTTCCGAAATCGAAGAGTAGATAAGAGTTACTTCCGCTCCCCTCAAACTCAAAGCCCGCGCCAAAGACAAGCCCATTTTTCCGGAAGAACGATTGGTGATAATCCGCATCGGATCGATGGCTTCCACACTCGCTCCTGCGGTTACCATTACCTTTTTACCGACCAGATCTCTTGTCTGGGTAAGATAGCTACGGATGGCGTAAATGATCTCTGGGACAGGAGGGAACTTCCCCTTACCTTCATAAGCGCAAGCCAGCATCCCCGTGGCTGGTTCCAATATATAATGCCCTCTATTCCGTAGAGCTAAAAGATTACTCTGAAGTGCGGTACTCAAATACATATTTACATTCATCGCGGGAACCCACAATACAGCTTTGCGGTGGGCAAGCAGAATCGAGCTGAGGAGATTATCAGCCAGTCCCTGAGCTGCCTTGGCCATGGTATTCGCCGAAGCCGGAGCCACCACGATCAGGTCGGCCCAATCCGCCAAAGAGATATGGGGAATGGGATCGCTATCTTCCCACAAGGAGCTATGTACAGAATTGTGAGTTATGGCGGCAAAATTTATGGGACTTACAAACTTAAGAGCGTTCTCAGTAAGCACAGTACGGATTTCATAGCCTGCCTTAAACAGTTGGCTGGCCAGGTCGATGGCTTTGTATGCTGCTATTCCTCCGCACACACAAAGCAGGATGCGAGATCTTTTTTCCACGATTAGAACTTCACGGATAGCTTTAAAATTGGTACTCTCTGCTTGATGTCCACAGAGAATTGGGCTCGACGACTTTGCGAGTTGTAACGTAAGACATCGATCCCGCTGGTAATATGATTCAGAATGATTACGCCCATCACCAGTTTGCCATAAGACTGCAAATCCAGAGAATCATTGCGCATGCTATTGTACTCTGAGCGATGATCTGCGCTTTCCCATCTCCAATAGAGCTCATCACCATAGGCATAAGTATCGATGAAACTCTGTTGGGCCACGGGATCCTCAGGATAAAGACTTTGTGCTTCCTGGCGGATATAGGCATTGTAGCCATCTGCATCAAAGCCGCTGCTATTGTACTTGCCAAGATTCTTCAGAAAGCTGCTGTCATAATCTCCGGGATTGAGGTGGGCAAATTTGAGAGCATAAGTATAAGATTTATCCAAAAGCAGGTCTGCTTCACTATCCAGATACAAGGAACCTGCTATCAAGGCAGCCTCGGAAGCCAGCATGACATATCCATAATTTCTGCCGTTGGTGATTTGGGAGTATCCTGGAACAGCAAGAGACAACAGCAGGTCTTTGCCCTGCGCCCACAATCCTCCAAAGATGAGCAGCCCGATCAAAACGAGGGCAACACGTTTGTATAGCATAAGTCAAAACCTCATTTCATAATTCAGCATTACTCCATCCAAGCCGTTAGGACTGGCATAAAGTTGGGTATTATTGCTCATGACAGCTGTATCAATAATGCTGATTGCACGGTTTAATAACATGATTCCCAGGGCAAGGTTGTGATTCATCTTAATCTTTTGGTGTGTTTTACGCATATCCTTGTAAGTCTCCCAATGCATAGCGGATTGCCACTCCCAGGATTCCTCGCCCGTATAGGTATTTGCTTCCATATATTCAGTATAGGCTTGGATATCGTTATAATAAATTAGGTAGTAATTGCGAGCCATCATTTCCTGAAAATCGTTGTATTCCTCACTACTGATATATTCCTGAATTGCCTGATAGTGACCTTGAGGCATATCAAGGGGAACTCCGGCATAGTGCAGAGCATAATTCTTGTACGCCTTTTTTTGTAAAGACATATCATGATCTGTTTTAAAAAAGGAATAGGTCGCCACCAGCTCAGAAGACAAGAGGATGATGCCTTTATTTGTATTCCCCAGGGCGATCTCACCGCTCCCGGGCAGGATAGCGCTCATCCCGATGAGAGTAAATCGGGATTGTCCATAGAGACTGCCGCATAGTATGATCAGCAGCAACAAGCAGTAGATTTTGATACGGTTGGAAAGTGAACTATGCATCAGAACTTCCACGTCAGGCCGAGCATTGGCGTGAGATGATTATCTTTTAACTGCGTAAAATATTGCATCTTAACTCCCGAATCCGTAATCGCACCCCGGTTAATCTTACTGGTAACTCTCAGCGCGTCCATCCCGGCAAGCACATGGTTCAAAGCAAGAATAAAGGTGAAGGTATGAGCTTTGGTATATTCTGCCTTGGCATCATTACGCATATCTACATACTTTTTACGCATGGCACTGGAAGCGTGGGTATCATTCTCTACTGGGATGGTAATATTATCACCCCACAGGGGGTAATTCCCTCCCCAGACCCAGCCCGGATCGGGAGGATCGCTGTCATGTCCACTGGGATACCAGATCGGTTGCATATCCGCTCCTGAGGCATCTGTGGCAAAGGTATAATACCAATCCGCCCAACCAAAGACATAGTGGGGATACTTGCCGATATCCTCATAAAAATGCTGGGAGTTCGTTTCTTGCAGGCGGAAATAGCTATCTTCGTAAATATCCACGGGATTGAGATTAATCAGAATGTTCTGGATGCGGTTTTGTCGCTCCCGATCGTAACGCACTGTTTCGATCACAGTTCCATCTCCGAGTTGATATTCTATTACTTCCTGATTGGCATAGCGTTCAAAATCATCGGTCTTGTCATTCCCGCTCTTTTGAAAACTGAGGATAGCCGCGATCAGCCCAATCTCGACAGCTGGAAAGATATAGGTCGTAATTGCGGTCTTATCGGCATAAAACTGTCCGGCACCAGGAACCAGGGCAGACATCATCAAAGCCAATCTGGCATCTTTTTTCGCATAATTAACTTTGATAAAATCGACATCAGAGCTTTCTTCTTCACTTTGCTCTTCACTTTGCTCGTCACTTCCCCAGATCCAATCTTCCTCAGTCTGAGCCATGAGCCCGCCAAGCAGGGATAAAAGGAGGAAACACAGTATAATTTTGGGCATGGTATACCTTCCTTACTTTTCTATAGCAAATTTTATCGTTTTGTGGCTGTGTGCGTTTTTGATCTGCACAATATACACTCCCGAACTGTATTTCGAGGCATCGATCTCAACATCCTTTATCCGGATATCGCTCTCTACCGTTTGGGAAAAAACCTGATTCCCGCTAATATCGAAAATACTAACCTGAGTTGGGGGCAAGGCACCACTGATCCGAAGTCTGAAAATGCCTTTTTTAACCGGATTGGGGAATACGTAAGCCGATATATTCCCGGGAGAAGGCATGCTTTCTCCCAAATCTTCAGGAATCAATACAGCACCCCCGGCTTGATTGCGATAACCATTCCAGATGATCGGATTTTCGGATGTGATCATCGAGTGAATAAATAGCCTGCTGCCGGAGTCATTTTTCTGGGCATTGTACCACAACAGCTGGGCATTATTCGCATCATAATAAAGGTAGTCATTATAGGGGACAATTCCGGCATGGTATAATAAAGAGTATTGGGGTCTGGGCTCGCCTGTTTGAGTCAAGGCCAGATAACCCTGGGACATCACCGGGAACAAGAGTATGTAAGCATCATCAATCAATAGCGCTTTGGGATGTTCATACGGGTCTGTCAGGACCTGGTCCAGATAACGGGGGAAACCGGCTTTGATATAACCGTTGTAACCGAGGAGGTAGGCTCTGTCTCCCAAGCCAAAGAAGACCTGAACACCACTGTCATCTGCCACCAAGCCGCCAATTTGAGTAGGCAAAAAGTCGCTCTGATTCGTAAAAATCTTGCTTACACCAGATTGATGATAGCGATAGAGATTACCGCTATCCGCCATTAAATAGAGCTCAAAAGCGTTTCCCAGGTCCACCACAAGAGGTTCATAGAGCCCAAATCTTTCCGGTAGCTCGATAGTGTTAATGAGATCCAAAGAAGCTGGGTCCAGCAAGAGACAATCGCTTTCTCTCAAAGCCAGAAGCCTGTCTTCCCAAATGGCAAGGGTCTTGATTCCGGCAATACTGGCAAATTCTTCTACGGCGTAATCTCTGATCCGATATATCTCTTGCCCGGTATGAGTATACAGCTCTCCAGCTTGGGTCAGGGGGGTGGAGATAGAATCGCTGAAAGTGATTTGCTTGTGCTGTATATTGATATTGGCAAAATCCATGAAGTAAAGCTTATTGCCCAGCACACCTGCCAGCTCCAGATATCCATCTCCGTTATTATCCAAGGAGATCAGAGGATGATCAAAGCTTGTCGTGGGCATTGCGCTTGGGCCAAAGAAATTCTGCCAGCCGTTACTCTCATAGCTGTAGAGATTGATGCTTGCCGCACCGTATATGGGCACCGACAGTTCACTGTAATTCGTATTGATCGGTGGAGCTACATATTGGTTCCCGCTCAGTTGTTCGGAATACAGATCGGTAAAGAAACCAGATTTGAGCTTAAAATTCATCACCGCTGCTGGAGATGATATGTCATCCAGATAATATAAACTGCCCAAGCCATTACGAGCCAACATTGCCGGCTTGGTATGTGAGCTCAAGGTCGGCCGCCAAGCATCCAGAGACCAATTTACAAATCGTCCATCAGAATCCAGAACGGGCTTTAAGGCATGAAAATACTCATACGGGGTGCCCGTCCAATACATAGAATATGCTTCACCCAAATCTCTCAAACCATCTGCTTCCAGCACAGATACACCAGGGACATCAAAATTTGTATTGATGCTATTGTTCTCAAAATTGGACCAGAAACTGCCATCTTCCAGGATGCTCCCTTCCTGATAGATCACCTGATCATCTACGTGCCATACTAAGATGCCACCACCTTGAGCCGAGTCATCAGCTCCTATAAAAGAGGGTAAAAGGTAGTCATATTCATAGGTAGGAATGTTATTATCGTCTTGTTGTGCGGTAGGATACAGGATCACGCGCCCCTCGAGGGTCCCATAGACTGCCGTATTTCCGTCGGAATCCGGATCTACACTGCGGTTTTCGATCAGGAAATATTCGTCATCACTAAGCGAAAAGCGGATTAGATTAGGCTTGAGAGGCTCCATCTGCTTCATGCTACTGGCCGCCAGATCCACATTGCTATAGGGAGGCAATTCGCTCGCATCCACCATCAGGCCCCGATTACGGAAGTTTTCTTCAAAGAGCAGAGCACGGGAAAAAGCTCCCGGCAAAGCGGGTAATACACCTTCCACATAGACCAAATCCCCGTTGGCTAATTCATCCACCAATATACCGGATCCCCCGCTATCCATGATATCAAAGGCGCCCACCATCGGATAGAAGCTTCTCACGTTATAAAGATCAACCAAACCGAGAGAATGACCAAATTCGTGAAATAATACGGAATTCAATGCGCCATAGCCGCTATGAATATTATAGCCATCTTGGGACTCAACCTCAAAATCCTGAGAGATAGTAGCAGGTACATTGCAGGCATGATAGATTTCAGTTTGGCCGTCGTCTACCGATACCTGCTTCCCGTCTCCCACCCGGATAAAGAAAGAAGGCAGGTCTGAGGGCGTGTCACCAAAGATATCATGTTGCCAATCCGAGCCGGCGTGGATGATCATATAATGGGCATAAGCAGAAAAGTCAATCTCAGGATCATCCTGATCTGCTGTTTCGAAGGCTGCTTTGAAATACTCCTCCATCAGCGCGACAAACTCTTGATTATTGGCTTGGGGTGGATTGTAATAAGCCATGCTATGAGGCAGGGTATAGGCAGCTTTATCTTTGGGCCAGACATCATATTGGAGGTTATAAGAACCAGCCGAAACTGCAAGATAGTAATATCTCATGGCATCAAGATTGGCTTCAAAGTACTCTTGATCATGGGGAGGAGCTGCGATGCTGTATAGATAATCCGGATCCGGCTGAAGCATAAACTTGCCATTACCAGTAGTATTGGGATCGTCCTCTAACTCTATCTGAAAATCCACCAATATTACCAGCAACTTATCATAATCTCCCTTGCTGGACATAGCTTGAGGCTGCGGCTGAGGATTTATGAGGCTCTTGGTATAAGGGTGAATCTTGGGTTTATGAAAACTCTCTGCAGGCTGTAACAGCATCTTTTGCGAAAAACCCTGGCTACAAAAAAGCAGCAAGGCAAGGCTAAATACACTCCGATACCATTTGCGACTCTTGCTAATACTAATCATTTGAATCCTATATGTTTAACTTGATACCACAGAAGCAGTTCTGCTTGAAATGCTTCTGTGGTACTATCCGGGCATTAGTACTCAAAGCCGATGGAAAAGACTTTGTTAAAATCTGTAAGCTCACCTGCGGGTACCATGGAGAAATCAACATTGAGCTTGTAACGTTCGCTGAAAGTATAATTGATCCCCGCACCAAAGCTCGGACCTGTAACTTCCCCGACGGCATCGAGAAAGTATCCACCTCTGAGCGAGAGCAATTGCAGATAGGTATATTCGGCACCAACGCCGAAGATAGTTTCATCCATATATTCCCAACCGGTTATAAAGCGTTTTAATAAGGGGTCATCGTTGGCAAGCATCTTACTGGCTTCAACAGAGAAGAGCATCTTATTGATAGGATTATTGATTAGTTCGAAAGCAGCAGCCAGACGCAAAGTCATCGGAGATGGATCGGCTTGCTCATTATCCACAAAGGTTACATCCGGTCCCAGATTTTGCAGTACGAGCGCCATGTCAAGTCCTTCTATATCAGCCACATCCAGATATTTGGCACCTATATCGAAACCAAAGCTGAAGGCTTTCCCTTCGGAATCCGTAAAACCCGTGGCAGGCGCAAGATAGCTATAAATAAGCTTGAAATTTGCCCCTAAGCCAAGCTTAGCTGGGATTACTTCATAAGAATAACCTACCGCTCCGGCAATATCAAAGGAATGGAAAGTCCCCAAGGGTAGTCCACTGGAATCTGTCTGTTCCTGAGTTCCAGCATCAAGTAGAACTACATGAGCATTGAGATTGCCTATACCCTCAAAGTATTGATTCCAACCCAAATACTCGTAAAACATATCATTTATTCCTGAACCTTGCAGCCAGGGAATGTGATTCAAAGCTAATTGACCTTTACGATTAAATGCAGTGGCTCCGGGATTCCACCACATAGCATAAGCATCATCTGCCACAGCGCTATAGGCACGCCCCATCCCATTAGCACGTCCCCCCGGCTCGAAAGTAAGAAAGAGTAGCGATCCTTGTGATATTGCTGCCAAAGGCGCTATTCCCAGCAGCACCAGACATAAGCTTATAGTAATTTGTCTGAGAGACATATATACCTCCACAGGTTTGTGGTTTTTTTAATGTGTCAGCAGGGCCAGGAAGATATCCCTGTGTGATTTGATTTGATTTGCACTTGCGCATCTGAAAGAACAACACAACCGCGCCATGCAAATCGCCACTTTCATCATAGAATACTGCTGGTTAGCAATTTCGCCAATAGTCTCCTTGCAATAAATGGTGCCGAAGGCCGGAATCGAACCGGCATGGGCAAGAAGCCCGGTGGATTTTGAGTCCACTGCGTCTACCAATTTCACCACTTCGGCATTACTTAGTTTCAAAACTCAAAAATCCATTTCTTTGTCAAGCAAAAAGAGCTATTTACTTTCAGCCTTGATAAGATCGGCAAACTTTTTGTTTATTCCATCAAGGGCTTCCTGGGGGCTTGCCTCATTACGCATTGCTCGCTCAAGATAGTTCTTCAGCTCAGGTCTGGCCTTAAACCACGCCGCAGTCTGGGGCTCAAAAACGGCTGTCTCCAGCTGCTCATAAATGCCTTGGAATTGTGGATTTTTTTCCAAAAAGTCTTGCATTATTTTACTCTCCATGGCACTTCGCCGTACCGGCATATAGTTTGTTGCCACACTCCAGCGTGCAGTTTGTGCGGTATCGGTAAACCACTTGATAAATTCCCAGGAAGCACGTTCCCGCTCTGCATCTCCAGATTTGAATATCACAATATTGGTTCCCGAGATTGCGCTTCTATTAGTCTTGTGCGTTGGCAGCGGCGCGTATCCGATATTAAAATTGATCGGTTGCTGCCGCATGTGGGTGATCGAGACACTGGAACCCTCATACATCGGCACTATGCCGGCTAAAAAATCGTTCTGCCCATCATAACCGGTAACCAGATAGACGCTCTTATCCACAAACATCAAGTCCGTAATATAGGTCAAAGCCTCTACCCCTGCAGCACTATTAAGAGTAGGATTACCCTCTTCATCGACGATCGTGCCTCCTGCTTGATGTAAAAGATTGATAAATTGCCATTCATTCACATTGAAATTTGTGCCCCATTTATCGATCTCATGATCACCGTTTGTATCTCTGGTACACATCTTGGCATACTCTCTGAATTCCTCCCAGGTGCGGGGAAAGTAATCCGGATCCAGGCCCATGCGATAGAATTCATCTTTGTTGTAAAAATATGCTCGCACACTCTTATTAAAAGGAAATGAGTAGATAGTATCGTTGAAAGTATTGGAATTACGAAAAACAGGATAAAAATCCTGCAGATCTTCTTCTCCGAAATCTTCATCCTCGGCGATAAAACTTTCTAAGGGACAAAGCACTCCGGATTCGATATACTTTGCTGCCCAGCTTTCAAATACCTGAGCGATATCCGGCTGTTTTTTTGCTTGTATCGAAGCCATAAGTTTCTGAGAAAGAGCGGTGTATGAGCTGATCGGATTGGCCACAACCTCAATCTCATCCTGGCTGCGATTGTACTCCATAATCATCTCCGTAAGAGTATCGCCCAAAGGGCCGCTAAGACCATGCCAAAATGTAATTCTGGTCTTGCCAGAGCTGATACTCTTTCCACAAGCTCCCAAGAGCAAGCTGATTAGAATCGCAGCAATCAAAAATCGGCGCATAAAATCTCCTATTGAACTGGTCTATGGCATAAAAGTCAGTATTTTACCATTAAAGAGCAAGACTAATCATGCGCTTAAAACGGTCAATGTTTTTCTGAAATTGTACAATGCTGGAGTACTCGAGTTTTCGGGTTCACGCAGATTAACCCAGATAAAACACAAGGATTTCACTGATTTGGGGATGGGAATCCGGAACAAGTCTTCCCTTCCCCACCTGAATTCCTACGCTTGTCATTCCGTCTGCATTGCAGTAGAATGTTAGCTTCATATCTTTTATTCTATCAAGTATGGGTTATCTGTTAGGCGTTATCCGTTATGCGTTAGGCGTTATCTTTAAGCGCCGATGGCACTAAACCTTCTCAACCTTCTTAACCCTCTAATGTAGTATCCTGAAATAGCGGACAGATTTTTGAGTTTTTTTAGGTATGGCCAAAATGATGAGTTGGGACATGATCCGGAGAACATGCCCCATATGTTCC
>JARRCD010000049.1 GCA_029982875.1 Candidatus Cloacimonadota bacterium
GATTATCGAGCAGGATCTGCCCTGCCGCAGTGTCAAAAGGGCGGTAGAAGATGGGCTGTTGCCGGAAATCCCGGGCTATCAGTATCTGGATAAAGAGATATAGAGGGGAGTGGAGCGATAGAGCCCAAGCCCCGGGCGACCAATCTCCGGCATTTCAGATAGCATCACGATACCCGAGGATCCCCCCCCTGAGTTCCGTAAGAACGGCATTATAGATAGCATAACAATTGAAAACCAATACCTTGTGAGTCCCGTAGGGGCGGTATTTTAGATAGAACCCCGTTACCCAATATCCCCCCCTGTATATCAGATCTTGTCCATAATGCAGATCAATATACCGTCCATTGGCAATCAGGGATAATGTGGGCTTTATGCGTGATGCTATCTGAATGTCGTGCCGATGGGACTCGGGGATAATGTGGACTTTGTGCATGATGCTATCTAAAATGTCGTGCCGCTGGAACTAAAAGATAAGGCGTAACGCCTAACACGTAAGGAAAGCGGCTTAAGATGCTTGTGCTTTTTGAACCGTCTCTGTAGTCTCACACAGAAAACATTGCACATTTTTGCTTGACTAATTTTCGTTACTTATTTTATCTTGTTCGGAGATTTGATTTAGGCGTATTCGTAGAAATTGATGCAAATATAAAAAATATAAGGAGTCATTCTATGATATCCGTAGATTACGTATTGATGGCATTTTCAGATGTATCGCTAAATGCCTTTGATATTCCAAAATTAAGAGGTTATTTTGCCCGGCGCTATCCGGACGAACCTCTCTTTCATGGGCATCTTGCTGGCAATAAAGTATCATATCTACTACCCAAAATTCAATACCGGATCTATCAGGGACATCCAGCTCTTATCGGTATTGGAGAAGGGATTTCCGCCATTAAAAAAATCATGCTGGACAATCACAATATTCAAATTGCCGATAAGAGTATGCAGGTGCGAGAAGTGCAGGTAGAAGTATTCCAAGAACCTTTTGGTCAAAGCGAGGATTTTTACGATTACCGTTTCATCACTCCCTGGATGGCTTTGAATCAAGAGAATTACAAACAATACATCAAAATGAACCGCATCGCTCAAAAGCAACGTCTCAAACAAATCCTGCGGGGTAATCTGCTGACCTTGTCCAAAGGCTTTGATTATACCATTCCGGATTTTGACAGTGTGGAACTGGATGCCTGGTTCAAACCGGTATCCCGCAATTTTCATAATATACCGATGCATTGTTTCACCGGTGAATTCACCGTAAATTTTCGTATTCCGGACTTTCTGGCCTTAGGTAAACAGGGAGCTCGTGGTTTTGGCGTGGTTAATGCTCAAAGAATGTCATAATTAAGTAATAGCCAAATATGATAATCATAAAAATACTTGCTTTGGAGGAAGTATGTCAGATCTATTCCACCTTCGTCTGGATGTGCATAAAATACAAGAATTCATCTTTAGCACACCGATTTTGAAGTATATGTTGGGCGCGAATTCTTGTATTGGAGAGTTATTTAGTCAGGATTTCATAGCTTTGATGCCGCCGGTAAAAAATTCTTTCTTTCCCAAAATGAAAGTAGCCGAAGAGATTGATAGTCTTTTCCAAAAGAACATTCTCTCCTCGGCTGGAGGGCATTTTGAAGCGATATTTGAAGATATGAATGCTCTCGAACAGTTCGTAAAAGATGCCCAAGAATGCATCAATCTGAAGACTCCAGGTCTTGAGTATTCTTTTACTTATCGCAAATTTGATCCGAAGATGAATTTCAAGGATTTTTTAAATCTGCCGCCTGTCCCTCTCTGTCTTGCAGGGAATAAAAATGAATTTGTGGATGCTCCGTTCTATGATATATGCCAATATGACGGAGAATCTGTAGGAATCGCCAAAGAGAGAGATAATGAGACCAAAAAAGTCTATGGGAAACCAAAACAAATCATGGCTGAACAAGCTAAGCGCTTTTCAAAGTTAGATTCTTCAGATGCAGTATCGCAATTTTACAAGGAATTAAACATTGATCCGAAGCACATAACAACGGACTTAGAAAAACTTACAAATCTGGGTAAGAGCCTTAAAAATAACATGGTGGCATACTTGAAAGCGGATGGAAATGGAATGGGCGCACGATTCAGAAATAAGAGTAAAGAACTTCAGGACCAACCAGTTATGGAGGCTTTCATGCAAGTCGAATCGTTTTGGAATGATAACCGGAAGCGCATTTCTTATTTGTTGCAGAGAGCCCTTGAACCATATATTTTGAATACCCTACCTTTTATACTGTTTATGATGGGTGGTGACGATCTGTTCTTGGTTTGTACACCAGAGATTGCCTTAAAAATAGCTGAAGATATAACTCAGCAAAACGATAACTCCCCTAGCTTATCCGTTGGGATAGCTTTTACAAAGTTCACTTATCCTATTGCGCAAGCCCATAAAATCGCTGAGATGTGTCTTGATTCGGCAAAAGCTGCTGGGTATGCTTTTGCTGATAACGGACGCATAGAACCTTTCATAGATTGGCATGTAAACTTTGATAGCGCATATCAAGAACTCAAAGATATCAGACGAAGCTCCTATATGCTAAACTACTGTGATGGTGATACGGAAATCGTTGAAATTCTAAGCAAGAGACCTTACACAAACCCGGATCTTACTGAATTACGTGAGGAAGTAACACAAATTGCACAGGACTTAGATCGAGATGAAGCTCAAGTATCAAACAACAAGATCAAATCATACCGTTCTACCTTGAAGAATGGGTATCGGGATGTCGAGTATATGCGCAAGATGTTGGGAATAAATGAGGACATGGAACTCAGCAGATTCTTTGTCTATAGTAAACCCATAAATAATATTAGGATTGATAACTCCTTAGACAAGATAGAATTAATTGATATCTATCGCACAACAAAGAGAGAGGTGGCACAACATGCAGAAAATTAACGTGCAAGCCCTTATCCAGATGGAAGAGGATTTCCATATTGGAACAGGAATGAGCGATATTGGACTCTATGACGATTCTCAGTATAAAGAACACGGCCATGTATCCATTCCCTCAAGTTCATTTAAAGGAATTCTACGCGACTCTTGCCGTCAAATCCAAACCTATATGCAAGAATTTGGCGATCCAAAGGCAGTTTTATACCGTGATATTTATGATCGGATATTTAAATCATATAATGATTTGAACTCCCTCGATATCTATATCAAACCACTTAGTGATAATGATGCCAAGGAAACAGTAATCCACTATTTTACAGCCATAGATTCCCAAAAGGGTAAAGCCCAAAAGGGAAGTCTACGATCCCAGGAGTATGGGGCAAAATCTCTTTGCTTTGAGCTTAGGCTCACCTACTACTGCGAGAATAGATATAGTGAAGATATCACAGAGTACTTAAAAGAAGCTTTGCAGAATATAAAATCGTTAGGTGGTAATAGAAGGCGAGGCTTTGGCGCACTCCAGATCAAAGATATACAAAGCTCAGCTATAGATATTAAAAGTGATCCAGCAGTAGACGTTGATGCTAAAAATCTAAGAATAATGCTTCGTTTGGATGAAGATACGCTTATTTCCGCAAAAGGGCAAAGCGGCAATTTGCAGGAAAGCAATGACTACATAGCCGGATCCTCAATATTGGGTATGTTGAGAGCGAAGCTTCTATCCCAAAAAATCAATCGTAATTTTCTCGATGATGGAGTAATTAGAACCAGCTTCTTTTACCCTCTACCGGATTCCGCCACCAGCTTATCAGATATCGTAGTCCATCCCGTCTACTTAAGTTTGAGACGCAGAAAAGACTATCTCAAAGGGTTAGATGATGCGAGGGACATTCCTCTCTGGGCATATGAAGATAATAGATCTAACTTATTGAAGGATATTGTTGTTAGTAATTCGATAAATCCACTGCAAAAACAAGAATGCCCCAGCAAGGGGATGAATGAAGGTTACATGCTGAGACCAAGCCAGACATCCTCTATCGATGAAATATCATACTTCAAAGTAAATAAAAACTTACACCAGCGCAACAGAATAAGCAAAAGAAGTCAAAGAACAGAGCATGATGGAGTTTTCATTGAAAGCAGAGTAAAAAAAGATACGCGCTTTGTCGGCGATCTATGTTTTCCTGATGTTGAAACCTGTAAATCATTTTGTGAAATTTTCTCGGCTTGGCTAAATGGTGATGAGAAGTTCCATATTGGCCGAGGCGGGAAACCT
The DNA here is from genome assembly GCA_029982875.1 of Candidatus Cloacimonadota bacterium. Taxonomy (GTDB): domain Bacteria; phylum Cloacimonadota; class Cloacimonadia; order Cloacimonadales; family Cloacimonadaceae; genus UBA5456. The sequence goes on from JARRCD010000049.1 coordinate 4,206, forward strand.
TGTACCGTTGTAGAATGGCATAGTTATTCCGATTCAGAAAAACCAACTGTTGCAGCCCAGATAGATGAAGAATTCACAATTAGTTTCTTGAGTGATGTTATTCTATTTGATGATCTATTACGCCCCGTAACTCACTTCGATGAGGAGATCTTAGCATCATTACTCAGTGATGCTTTCAGTAAAGATAGTTTTGTCCTCCTTAATTATTCTGAGCGTTCTGGGATATTCTCATCGTTCAGTGGCACAAGCGGTCTCAGGAAATTTAGAGACCTAACCTTACGCAAGGGAAGCTGCTATAGATTCAAAGTAAATAGCAATCTCGATAAGAACCTATTAGCCGCAGAACTTTATGATCTGGAAAAATCTGGAATTGGCATTAGTAAACATGAAGGATTTGGCGCCGTATCTATTAATGACCCTATTCACGATCTTAAGACCAGTGATGTCGATATAGATACAGCAAAACCAAGCCCAATCAAGCTATGCCCCCAAACTCAAAATCGAGAGAAGAGCAGATTAAATAGATTAAGCTCTATATACATTGAAGCAGATCAGCTGAAAAAACGGCTGGAAGAAAGTAATAAAGATCAAGACACTAAGAAAGGTTGGCTAAGCTTAGCATCTTGGATTCTTGCAATTATTAGTGAAAATCCAACTGATCAAGACTTTTACGAAACCATCAATGATAAGATTACAGAAAAAACTGATCCCAACAACCAAGGAAATTGGGGACAAAACGACTTCCGCCTCAAGTTACTTACTACTATTACAAAATATAGTAAGAGGACAAAATCGGTAGAGATCGCTTTGAAGAATTTCCTACATGAACATGGAGGCCATAATGGATAATACTCTAAAACTATTCTGGGCTGTTTCTCTTCACTTTGATTCACCGGTCCATATTGGATCCGGAGATAGTGAAGAATACATAGGTGCTGCCAACATTGTGAGAAATGGTGTTGGAGAATATGTAATTCCAGGAACCAGTTTAGCAGGATTATTTGCAACACGATTGCACAGCACTGCCATGGTAAAGCACGAAGAACAAGGTTCATCCAGCATGATAGTTAACCATAGCGATATAGAAGAGCTTTCAGCATCACATCTCGTTTTTAGAACAGTGATCCTGAAACCCAAAAATAAATTCCTTAGGGATCGGGTAAGAATAAACCCGGAAACCAAAACCGCCGCAGATAAAGCGAAATTTGCTCAGTGGGAGATTTTGCCCCAGAATACTACTTTCATTATTGAGCTTGATAACGTATCTAAGCAGGATAGATTAAGCGACGAGCAAATGGCCTCTATTCAAGAACGGATAAATCAGGTGCTGGCTTCCTGGAATAAAGAATCATTCTTTATCGGAGCTCATGCTTCGGTGGGTAATGGTTTTGCCAAAGTGATATCCGTTAAGCGTTGCTCCTTATGCAAGGAAAACTATGCACAATATTTAGCTACTCCTATTAGTGAATTACACAAAGCAAACATGAATTGGGAGTCTATAAATCTGGACGATATAAAGTTCAAACCTGTATTTAGAAGAAGATATAGACTGATTCTTAAAACCGGTTTACACGATCCCATCTTGATTAAGGGAAACAGCTATTATCCAAGCGACACCAATCCTGAGACAGATTCACCTTTTGTCAATAGAGCCGGAGATATATTTGTTCCGGGCTCTTCAATCCGTGGCGCAATCACAGCTTTCATGAGAAAATACGGCGTTAAAGATTGGCTGACTTTATGCGGTCAACCCCAAGCTCAGGAACAAAACCAAGCTCACGAGGATGAACCGACCAAAAGCAGTATTCTTTTTACAGATTTGAAATTAGTTAAAGACGATAAAGTAAAGATAGTAAAGCTCGAACATCATGCTGAAGATCAGTTTTCCCGAGCTGTTTGGGGACCAGGGAAATTTGATGAAGAAAGAGCTTTCAATGCCAGTTTTGTTGGTGAGATCCTGGTTGCAGATACTTATCATCAATATGACCCATCATTGCTTGACAGGATCTTTAGTTTTCTTATGCAAGGCATGAAACATAGAATGATAAGCTTGGGCGCAGGCTCGGCTTACCCACAGATGGAATTGGAGGAAATACCATGCGAAAACTTTCAATAAGTGAGATCCAGACGTTGTTGACCAATGAATTTACCGAGCCCTGGTTCATCGGCCAAAGGAAATGGTCAGGCAAGCTTGCCCAAGAAGTAATTCAACTCAGAGACACTCTTCAAAACTCAGAGAATTCTATCAATCCAGACCCAGCGGCTATCGGCTTAGTGTTATTACGTTCTCTGGCAGAGGTTAATCATTCTTTGCTCGCTGACTGTGATAGGTTCTATGTGTTTAATCAGGATAAACAACTTAAAGCTATTCAATTTAATAGCGATACTTTCATGACCCAGATTTACATTAAAGCAGACAATGAAAAGCAGGTCTCTCTATGCAAAATCGATAGACCTCAAAAAAACACGTATCATCATCGCTATAGTTTTGCAAGCCTTATTGGAAGTATCCCTGATTTCAAAGAATTCAACATCTCTGTATGGATAAACCATACGCAAAAAACTTGGAGGTTCAGCCATGAGTGATTCTAAGAATAAAAATGAATTAACCAGAAAGAGCGAGGCTATTAAATCACTGCCATATGGTTTCGTTCCCATCAATGACAAACAGGAACAACCTAAACCAAAGATAAATCTTGCTCAATACGATCCCAACCTATACTCCGGTTATGCAAACTGCGAGATTTATGCATTGAACGATTTATGCGTAGGAAACTCACAAAATGAATTAGCTGGTGAGAAGCAAGAAATTACGCCTTTGATAGTGGATGGTAAGATTATAATCCCGTCTTCTACCCTTAGAGGTTGCATCAGCAATTTCATAGCAGCGCAGCTTGGGCTTAAGCTTCGCCGATTAAACGATGCCCAGTATGGTTTCAGACCAAATAATGCTCCCTCCGGTTCATCTATAAAAAGCTATGCAGGTCTTATAGAAAGCATCAAGGAAGATGGAACCATAGAAGTTAAACGTTTTAATGACGAATATTTCGCCTTCGTTAGAGAAGCTCAGCTCGGTTATAGCCCTTCACAAAGATACTTTGATCATAATAGATATGGTAGGCAACTTTACAAATATAAAATAGATAGAAATGGCGATAAAACTGGTAATTTCTACTTTTATAAGTATCATGATGGTCTGGATGGAGCGGGGACCCTGAGCCCTCAAAAACGCCATCAATGTTTTGGCGTATTGCTAAAAGGTGACAGCAAAGTGCCGGACTTTGATGAGCAAAGATTTTTTATCAGCCCACAGTGCCATCAAGAGTACAAAAATACTATCAAGTATTTAACAGACGATAAAACCGGACATCTAAAGGATCATCCAAAGTTTAAGGATAAAAATAGTAAGGAAATCTTTAAGAGCAACTTGGAACAAAACTGTGAGCTATCTAAAAATGATGTAATCTTTTTTGAAATCAAGCATAACAGCCACCAAATCTTAACATTTGGCAAGCATTACAGATACCGCTGGGCTTTTAAAAGGAATCTTCATAGCTTTACCAAAGACTACCAAGCAGAAGATGCAGAAAACCTCAAACAAGGTTTGCTGAATACAATAGAAGAGATGTTTGGCTACTCCAGCTCAAATACGGGTAATATTCCCTATATGCATCGCTCAAAATCGGGCAAAGTCCATTTTTCGTGTGCAGTACATGAAGCAGGTACCGGAATCATTAGAGACCATGACTGGCTACCTCGCCAGGGTAGCCCCAAACCCTCATCTTATGAATTCTATCTGAAAGAAAACTTTTGGGGAGATGATCAAAGCCTACTATCAACCTATGGCGATCCCGCCAGAGACGATTTCGTAAAAGATCCCAGGTTATCCGGATACAAGTTTTATTATAGAATATGGCATCCAAAGTTCGTTGCTGAAGAAAATGGAATAGTTAAACTTAGGCATGTGCTTTCTCCCGAGAGAGCATCAGCATATCCCAAATTTATATTTAGAGTCCACTTTGAAAACCTGAGTACTTATGAGCTGACCTTGCTATGTTTCGCCCTTAATCTGGGCCAGAACACCATCCCAAGCGAAGATAACATGAAGCACGAAGGCGACCACACTATGCTTAAAACCGATGATGGCTCAGAAGAATCCTTACTCTGCCATCAGATTGGTTATGGAAAAAATTATGGCATGGGAGCAATCAAGATCGTGGTTGAAGAACAAGAAAATAAGCCGATATTTCATCGCTTAAAACTGGAAACGGACTCTTTAAGTCTTAAGGAATTATTCTGGTGTTTCCCAAAATATCAAGATAGCATGGAACCGAATCTAAGAGAATTATGCAAATTGTATTCGACTCCCAGGGCCTATCCCCGCTTCAAGGAGGAAATATACAATTGGCATACTCAGATAAAAAATGACGATCTTAAAAAAAGGAGAAATCATGAGTAACGATAGAAACTATATGTTCTTGAGTGTGGGGCAGAGAGATTTGCAGATTATTTATGATACAGGCTCTGTATTGTTAAGAGACTTTGATTCCCAAATTGATTTTAAGGATGCTTCTTCTTATTCCGTTGAAAACTCGGTTTGTATCAAAGAAAAAAAGATATGTAAGCAGAAAGATGTTAGGAAAAAAAGTATTTGTTTTCCTATGCTGGATAAATCTCTGGAAAGCGTTATAAAAGAAGGCATTGATAATATAGACTGCCTCTTTTTGCTGTGTACAAATCGGAATAAGTATGTAAACAAGCTAAATGAGCTTTACGAAGTATTATCCAAGGATGAATCCAAGCTGGATCTTGCCGATTATATCGAAAAGCTATTAAGTTATGCCAAGAAAGATAAAACATCGCAAACTGCCGAATTACTTAAGAGCAAAATTGAACAAAATGGTTTCAGACACCATAATGTCGCAATAACTAAGGTCGAGATCATTGATACCGGCAATTACGGTTTTTTGGAACCCATCAAAGAACTAAGCGGAACTGAATCCAGAGCTGTTCTCGAAAAGACTCTTTTTAGAATAGATATAAATATACTCGATTTCTTTGAATATGAGCTTGTAAAAGCCCTGAAACCATTCTTTAAAGAACTAAATGGAAACCGGATTTTTTTATCCACTTACTCAGGCGGCATGCCCATTATGCAAAGAGCATTGGATATAGTTCTGGATAGCTCTTTGATATACTATCAAGCCTCACCCATATTTCACAGCGAAAACCTCACTTTCCAGTCCCCTAGTGAACCTATTGATAATTATCTTAAACAACTCAAAAGCATGACATACTTTGTGTTATCCTTGGATTGGGAATCTGCCAAGTATCAGTTTAACAATATCAAAGGGAATAAAGACTTTCATCGTTATTACAACAAACAAATCATACCAACAATGGAGCCTGTATTCAATGAGGCAACAAAATTGAATACTGACAAAGATGCCAAGTGGTTTGATCGCTTTGCTACTCTTATGTTGAGAGCATTATATCAACGTAATATAAACGATGTTCTGGTTTGGCTGAAATGCTTGGAAGAAGCTACTCTCAATGAATGTTTATACAAAGAAAAGAAACTATGGCAGGTTGTACGCTTTGACCCCAATACACGCCTAAAATCTGTTTATAGAAAACCCGGGTCAGAACCCATACCTGCTTTCCCCGATATCTTGCATAAGCACTTTGATGAAAATGATCTTTCAAATACATTTAAAGGATATGTACCAATTTTTCTTAACTCTAAGGATTTCACTTGGAATGATGATTGGGATGTAATCAATTCTTACCGTAATGATCTGATTCACAAAGGGAAATCTGCAGTTAAGATCGAAAAAAGAATCTTGAAATTTATCCAAATCGATCCTGCAGACATGCAAAAAGCCATACAGCATCTCTCAAATAAGGATTTAGATGCCTTGATTCAGTTTGAATCAAAGTGTTGGAATAATGGTTTTTTCCAACCCTTGAGACAAATTGCTGAAAAACCAGACAAAGACTATGTTCTCCCACTTAGAAGGCTATCCAAGACCTATGCTGAACTGGTGCTAAATCTATGATTGAAAAGACTCTCTTTTTTCAATGTCTCTATACAAGCTATGATAAGGAGGAAAAATGATCAATACCTACCGCCAGATCGGCAAGCTAAGGATGCAGATAGATCGCACTTCCGATCTTCCCCTGGCCGAACAAAAAAAATACTTAATCCGGCAGTTTTGTGCTGAAAGTTCTGCGTTTGAATACCAGGATAAGCGGGATGGGAACAAGCAAAAATACGGCAGGATAATCAAGCTGAATTTGGATACAGCAAGCAAAACTATCAGCTTTATCGCCGGTCAGGAGATTGGCGAAAAGACCTGTGCCGATAAACTTGTGCTAAAGAACTACGCCCCGGCGGATCCCAATATCTATGCCACTCATACGGGTTATAAATCAATCTTATCTTTCTCGCTGATGGAATACATCCAGAGTAACAGAGATAAGATAAGTTGGAGCGAACCAGATCAAGTGGACTCCTGTCTTGACTATCTCCAAATGCTAAGAAATGACTTCTTTGTATATGACGAATTTGGATTGCGTCCAAATTTTCGTTTACTTCCCTTTGATCAGCAGACAGGATTTCCTGATCCGGAAATTAATGATAGCTTAAAGAATATCACCGATAGCAAGAAGTTCAAAAAAGCACGCGATAAAGCTACCAAAGACTATTTTGAAAAGGAATTGGCAGATCTCACGGGTGAACGGCAGGCCTATGCCCTCACCATTGATGGGCAATTTATGCACGAGGTCGATGAAGTGGCTGCATGTTATCTGGATGTTCTCTATTACCACATCATCGACAAACAATTTGCCGAATCCAATAATACCGGCTATTGCCATTTATGCTCTGCCGAGACTGCTTTGGCAAAAGATGTCTACCTTAAACAGAAGTTCTATGGTGTAAAGAATCCTTATTTCTTTGATAATACCTCTGCCAGTATGAGCAAAACTGCCTTCTCCATGTGCAAGAATTGTTATAATGAAGTGACTGTAGGCACCCAATATGCCTCCACAAAATTCAAGACCTATCTTTTAGGCTTAAATTGCTTGGTTTTGCCGGATATGGACCTGACTCAAGAGGGCGATGAGGCAGTGATAGACCCCCGTAATATGAAGGCTATCCCCGCGCTCTTGCGACACAATAGTCACAGCGAATATCAGGATATGCTTGAGATTGTGAGAAAGCTGCAAGATCACTTGCGAAATTTCACTTTGTTCTTTTATAACAAACCCAGTCCTACCAGCCAGGAATTCATCATCAACCGTTTGATTAAAGGCATCAGCCTGGCTTCATTAGTCCAAAAAAGCGAAAACTTGAGCCACTTATCCATAGCAAACAGCTTAACTGATATATTTAATGAGAATTACAGCCTTTCTTTCGAGGGCCTGCGCTTCTTGCTTTTGCCCTCAAAAGAATCCCACCCCAGCCTCAAACCCACCGAATATCAAAAGATCAATCGGGATATACTCAGCCTGCTGTCCGCCTATCTTTACTCTCAACAAATCGATTATAAGCTTATTGTAAAGCGATTTGTAGATATTTTTTCGCGAAAGTATAACAATCTGGGAGATCGCTCATCATACAGTCTCGATCTCTCACCTTATATCATAAATCTGTATCTAAAACATCTGCTAAACTTTAACCAATTAATAATCCCTAAAATCATGGAGGAAAAACTTATGACCACTACCCTGGAAAACAAGCAGATTCTGCAATACTTCAACAATCACCCTGAAGTATACGAGAATAATTATGCTGCTCAAGGCCTATTTATTTTAGGCTGGTACCTCGCAGACCTGGAATATGAACAACGCAAAAAAGGAACCCACCGTACTGCTATCAATAAACTCAATCTGCGTGGCATCCCCTTGCAAAAAGTAAAATCTGTAATGGCTGCCATAGATGACCTGCGCCAAGTCTGGAAAGTCTATCAGGATGCTACCTTGGACGCATACTATCGAGAATGTATGAGTGAGATCGAGCAAAGCGCGCTCAGCCCGGAAGATGTAGTTTTCCATATCCTCAGCGGCAGAGCATACAATAGCTATATTGGCCTAAAATTTTACAAAGAAAAACAAAAAGAAGATAACAACCAGGAGGCTCAAAATGATTAACCAAAATTCCGAAATCCTCTTCCTTTACGATGCTCAAATGTGTAATCCCAATGGAGATATGGACTATGAAAACAAACCGCGTATGGATTACGATACTTCTATAAATCTCGTTTCCGATGTCCGCTTGAAACGATACATTCGCGACTATCTGGAATCTATAAAAGGAAAAGAGATTTTCATTACCGCTAATGCTAAAGATGCCAAAGAGAGAAACCAGCAGCTTAAAGCTCAGAGTTTGACACACACGGATATGGTGGATGTGCGCCTCTTTGGTGCGGTAACCGCCGAAGATAACCGCGCCGAGGGTCACTATACAGGACCCGTTCAGTTTAACTGGGGACACTCTTTGCATCCGGTAGAAATGGTAGATAGCAGCACCATCACATCCAGTTTTTCCTCCGGTCAAGGGATCGGCAAAGACTTCCGGATTTACTACTCGCTTTTGGCCTTTTCCGGCAGTATCAATGCAAATGCCGCCCAAAGCACACAGCTCACCGAAGAAGATATCACTCTCTTGGATGAGGCAATCCTGAAATCCATTCCCTTGGCTCGCACCAGGTCCAAGATCGGACAATACCCCAGGCTTTATCTGCGCCTTGAGCTCAACGGCAAAGATCAATTTCTCAAAGATCTGCGGCCTATGCTCAAGATCACCTCACCGGACAAAAACATCGCCGATAACCTGCGGTTGATTCGCAAGCCGGAAGATTACTCTCTAGATATTGAGGCTTTGGTCAAATATCTCTCCGCCAATAAAAACAAAATCCACAGAATTCTTTATTTCAAAGATGAGCAGCTGGATATCCCCAATTTTGAAAGCATCTTTGTGAATCCTGAATGGAAACATGAGCTATCCCTTCTTTGATAGGGGGGATATCATGACTAATCTGCCAATATTTGACACTATCCTGGAGTTAAAACTTACAGGTCAACTGGCGCATTTCCGCAAGTTCTATACCAATGCCTCCTCATTGACCTATAGCATACCGCCGCGAACCGGTATCTGTGGTCTGGTGGCATCCATCCTGAAAATGCCCAGAGATTCTTATTACGATATCTTGAGCTCAGACCAACTGGGAGTGGCCATCAGCATCGCTCCCAACTCGGGATTCCGGAAGCAGTTCTTTACCACAAACTATGTGGGTAATGATAAGCTCATCAATGATGTTTCCGGACACAAACAATGTCGTCTGGAGCTATTGCTGCCTGCTCCGGGGAAAGAACTGGCGTGGATCATCTATCTTGCCTTAAAACATGGCTCTCAGCCTGAGCTGGATAGCTTGGAAGAACGCATTGCAAACCAAGATCTGGGCTACGATCTTTATTTAGGTCAAAGGCAATTCCGCGGCAGTATCGCTCTGCTTGATAGATTTGACGCTCATCAGTTCAGCTTTTTGCCGGAGTCTGACTACGTAGATTCAGTGATCAATAAAGGTAAAGTCAAGGAGTTGGATCTGGGCAGTTTCAGCCTTAATATCGAGCGGATGCCCCTGGAACAGGCTCTGGAAAGCAAAGGCAAAAAGAGCTTCCGACGCAGTATCCGCTTTGCCGATGTCGTGATTGAAACATCCGGAAAGCGTCTTTCCGGAAAGTTCACAAACCTCGTTGAACTCCACAACGAAGCGCATAGCAGGATATCTATGCTCTGATGTTAATATCTCATCCTGCCTTCAAAGAGTATCAGAGAAAGCCTCTTACTGAGCATTTGCTCAATGTGGCTCAGGGCTGTAAATGCCGCATTCAGAGGCTTTCTCTCGCTACTCAGTTGATCAATAAAGCGGACCTGGCCGAGCTGGCCTTTCGGATCGGCTTGTTTCACGATCTGGGTAAAGCAAGTTCTTTTTTCCAAGCGCATATTCTTGGTGGCAAAAGCACTGCTTATACCAGGCATAGTCTTATATCTGCTCTAATATTATACTTTAACCTTTATCATGATACTCGCTTTGAAGATTTTGCCTTGCTTGCTTTTAAAGCAATTGAGCGGCATCATGGTAATCTCAGTACTTTGGGTTCCGAAGGCTTGGATAATGCTGTCTTGATCGAAACCACATTAAGAATCTATGAAGATATTAAGCAGCAGATTTCGGCAGATTCTACCATAAAGGAATTTATGGATACTTACCGGATCTCTTTGCCGGCTTTTGGTCAAGCTGACATCAAGCAATTAAGCTTTGAGCTTGAACTTTTGGAACCACTTGCTAATGCAGATGACGCCATAGAGCGCTTTCTGCTGCAGAATCTGCTCTTCTCTGTCTTGGTGGATGCCGATAAATACGATGCAGCTCGCATTGTTCACCGGCCGGATCAAAACTTGGAGCAAAAACTATCTTACTCTCCCTTGCAATACCTAACCTCCTTAGCTAAAGAGGATAACGATTTAAATAAGATCAGAACCAAGTTATTGGAGGCTGCGGCAGATTTTCAGCCCAAATCTACAAATTGCTATGCTATGTCCGCCCCGACCGGTAGCGGGAAAACCTTGGCCTGTCTTGGTTTCACCGAAGCTCTTCAGCAACACTGTAAACATATCAGGCGTGTTATCTACTGCTTACCCTATACTTCTATTATAGATCAAAACTTCGCCGAAATCGCTCGCGTCTTTAAGGCAAATAATCTGGATCCAGGTAATCCCGATCTGTTGCTTAAACATCATCATCTGGTCGATTTCTCGCGCCAAGACCCTGATGAAAACTATGATTATCATGATTATTTGAATGATAATCTCCTGGCGGATTCCTGGAATTCCGCTTGTGTGGTTTCCACTTTTGTGCAACTCTTTCACTCCCTGATTGGATCCCGAAATTCATTGGTGCGAAAACTGCATAACATTATCAATTCCATCATCTTATTGGATGAAGTCCAGAGTTTACCGGCTAAATACTACCCTCTTTTACGCAAGGTCTTTGCCATTTTAGCACAAAGATTTGATACTCATATCCTCACTTGCACTGCCACTCAGCCCTTTATCTTTGCCCCAGAAAGCTATTCTGAGATCAGTCCTCCGGGACTCTTTGATCATCAGGTTTTCAATCGGGTCAAATTATCAATCGCCCGGGAAGCTTGCACTTTGGCGGATTTCGTGCAAAACTTGGATCTTCAAAAAGCTGATAATGCACTATTTGTAATGAATACAAAACGCAGTGCTATAGAACTCTACCAAATGCTCAAAGAAAGCTATCAAGATTCATATCAGTTATTTTGCCTTACCACATATCACACTCCTGGATACAGGCTGAAATACATAAGTGAAATAGCCGGTGCACTTGCTCATAAACAACGCATTTTGCTGGTTTCCACGCAACTTATCGAAGCCGGAGTAGATCTCAGCTTCCAACGCGTATACCGTGACATGGGTCCTCTGGATTCCATAATACAGGTAGCGGGAAGGTGTAACCGCCATTCCGAGTATGGCGTATTGGGCGGCGAGATGCAGCTCTTGCACCTTGAAAAAGACGGCAAAGAGTATTGTCAAAAGGTTTATGACAGCTATATTTTACAGAAAACCAAAGCAACCCTCAGAGACAGAGACTGCCTGGAAAGCTCTGATTTCCCGGAGCTGATTCATAAATATTATCTTAGTCTGGAATTTGAAGCTGAAGCTCAAGCTCTATTAAACGCCATCAAAGAATTAAACTATGATCAGGAATATCGAGGTCAACTGCCGATAGACAGATTTCGCCTTATTGAAAATGAATATGCTACTTGTACTCTGTATATTCTGTTGGATGATAAGGCTCAAAAAGCTATGGATGAGCTTCAGCAAGCCAAACAAGTACTGAAACT
>JARRCD010000050.1 GCA_029982875.1 Candidatus Cloacimonadota bacterium
GTCATAGCGTTGATGCAGAAGATCTGCGTTTTTTATTGGATAAGGAATTGTATCATCTGATTCAGAAGTATCAGGATGATCTGCTTGCTTTGGCACAATCTGAAGAGCTCTCCGAGCGAAAACTGCTCCTGGATTATGCCCAACGTACTCAGCAGCTGGATTTGGCCGCTGATCTGCACTATAGTATAGCCCGGGATTTTGCTTCTTTGGAAGATGCCTTACAGTGGTTTCTGTTACAGAGCAGTGCGCAGGTTGATTCCACCGGGATGCTCAACCAAGCCAAGCTGTTACAGGACAGCTTCAGCACTCCCGCAGATGCGATGGTTTTTAGCTATTATGTAAATAAAGATGCCAACCTCAGCTCGGAAATCCAAGCCTTACCTGAATATAATGACCTTATTGAAGCCCAGGCAAAGAGCATTCTGGACGAAATCTCAATAACAGCCAGCAGCCAGGAAGCAATTGAACTGATTCAATCTTTTTATGAAACCTACCCCTCCTCAAAGTGGCATCAGGCTGCTTTTTACTTTCATCTGATACATCTTGCTGAGCTCAAAGACTATCAAGAGATGCAGAGAGTGATATATGAAAACCAATCCCGCTCCGCCTCGCATGCTTATGTCGCCGCTCTGTTCTGGATGAGCCCAAATGCCAGACGCGATCAATGTGCAGAACAAGACGATGGCTTAAATCAAAACCTGGTCTCACGCGCCCAGGAAGCTCTGAGGACAGCAATGCAAGCTGAGCGTGGAACCGTGCTCTTTGATGATTATCCGGATCCTTATTGGCAATCCCGGGTGCAAATGCAATTGCTTAAATCCATATATTATTACCAAATATCAGGATACCAGAAAGCAGACATAGCCAAGGGAAGCCTTTTTGGAGACGAACCGGATCTTATCGGGCTTTATGCAGAGCCGGATAGACAGATAGAGGAAATGTTTGACATCCTGGCTGATCTTCACTTTGATAACAACGACAAAGGTGAGCTTGCCGAGTATTACTATTGGAAAGGCAAGGTAAATGCCCTGCTCAGTCCGGATAATTATCAAAAACAAGCCATCGCTGATCTCGGACAGTGCCTCATCTACGGAGCTCCCCAAAATAGATATGACGATGAAGCCCAAACTATGATAGCGCTCCTGCTCAAGAATCTGGATATCCAACAAAGCCCCTTGGAATATCTGCGGCAAGTTTTCCACTACGACGGCATTATGTTTGAAGATACCGTGAGCTTGAACTTTCCCGCATTGCGAGTCGCTTTGGCGGATTATGACAATGATAACCTGATCGATATTTTATTTGATGGCAAAAATCTCTATCACAACGAGGGCGACTTTTACTGGAAACCGGCCAGTGATAGCGGAGCTGTAGCAGCTTTGAAGGCTAACGGCGGAGTTTGGGCAGATTTTAACAAGGATGGTATCCTGGATTTTGTGAGTATCTCGCATAGTGCCGATGGTAATGGTGATTCATTGCTCAAGGGACAAGGCAAGGGACATTTTGTAAAAGTCAACGAACGCGCAGGAGAGATCGACAATACTTTCCCCACTGAAGGTGCTGCATTTATTGATATCGATGGCAAAGGATTCCCTTCATTGTACTTGGCAAATTACGAGATTTGGCAGCAGCAAAGTGTCTTCCCCGATAATTTCTATCACAATGAACAAGGCTTTTTTAGCGAAGAAAGTGAGCAACGCGGGTTTCATCTGCCCAAATATACTGTCGATCCGCCTTTAGCAGGCCGTGGTGTGGCTCCCGCCGATTTTGACAATGATGGCAAGCAAGAAATCCTGGTTACAAACTATCGCCTGGATCGCAATTTACTCTTCAAACAAGCTGATAGCCTCTTTGTTGATGTAGCTGCTTTGTATGGACTTACCGGCACTTACAAATATGGCTATTATGGTCACAGCATTGGAGCTGATTGGGGAGATATCGATAATGACGGTGATTTGGACCTCTTTATCGCCAATCTCGCACATCCCAGATACATAGAGATATCAGATATCAGCCAGCTCTGGCGTAATGATGGCCTCAGCTCAAGAGTTGTTGGCGCTGATACGCTTTACTATTGGCTGTTTACCGATATAACAGCAGCAAGCGGCATCACTTATGATGAGCTCCATGCAGAACCTCTGTTTTTTGATGCCGATAATGATAGCTATTTGGATTTGTATATCACCTCCATCTATCCCGAGGCACGGAGTTATTTATATCACAACAATCAAGATGGCTCTTTTACCGATGTCACTTACCTCAGTGGAGCCAGAGTTTTTAATTCCTGGTCTTGTGCGGCAGGAGATCTGAATCGCGATGGTCTGATTGATCTGGTTATCGGAAGCACGGATGGCTGCAAAATCCTTAGTAATACAACTCAAACTGAGAATCGATCTTTGTTCCTTAAAGCTGTCTTTAAAGGAGAGAATATCGATATACTCAATATCAGCGAAGATACTCCCCAGCATCCTAATAGCCCAGCATATGGCGCGCGGGTAAAACTGAATCTGATATCTGAAGACGGCAAGCAGAGCACTTTGATCCGGGAATTACGTTCGGCTAAAGGCAGCACCACGCAAAATGCCCCGGAATTGCACTTTGGCCTGGGACAACAAAAGGTGCTGAGCTATGAATTGTGGAAGGCTGTCCCATGATAAATATCCGCACAAATGTCTTTAACCCCATCTCCCCCACACAGGCAGATTTTTTGCCGGATCATGTAATCAGCATTGAGCATGGCAAGATAGCATCCATCACCAGTTTTGCTGAATATCAGGGAAGTTGGGAAGACTGCCGTAACAGCATTGCTCTCCCCGGTTTGATAGATTTGCATGTTCACCTTTCTCAATATCGCATTCGTGGTCTATATTATCCGGCCTTATTACCTTGGCTGGAACATAGTGTGTTCCCCGAAGAAGAGCGAAGCAGAGACTCAGACTATGCCCGGAAATTAAGCCGGGATTTCTATCTGGCTTTACTTAAAAACGGTACCACCTTCTCTGTGATCTATACAGCACCATTTCGGGAAGCCGCAGATATCGCCTTTGAAGTTGCGCAAGAGCTGGGAATTCGTGCCAAAATCGGTATGACTCTGATGGATATGAATGCTCCTCAGCCGTTGCTGCAAAGTACAGATTATGCACTCAAACATAGCATCGACCTCTTTGAGAAATGGCAAAATCCCTTTCTGGGATACATCTTTACTCCACGCTTTGCCCCTACTTGCTCCGAATGCTTAATGCGCGAGGTGGCTAAATATGCCAGGCAGCATGAAGCATTCGTCCAGACTCATCTTTCTGAGAATCCTGATGAGATAGCCTGGGTGAAAGAGATTTTTGGAAAGGAATCATATACTGCTGTCTACAAAGATTTTGGTCTCTTGGGTCCCCGCACCATTTTGGGGCACGCCATACATTTGAGTGATGCCGAGCTGGCTCTGCTCAAAGATAGCAGCTCTGCTATTGCCCACTGTCCGGATTCAAATTTTTATCTCAAAAGTGGCGAGTATCCTTTGCCGCGCATTTCGGCGGCCGGTATTCCCTTTGGTTTGGGGAGCGATGTAGGCGCCGGGACATCCTTGAATATGCTGTATCATGCCAAACTGATGAATTTCCGCCAGAGTAAATATCCAGTATTACCGGCAGAGATGCTCTATCGGATCACTTTGGGAAATGCCAGGATCCTGCACCTGGAACACAGCATCGGCTCTCTGGATGGCGGCAAAGATGCGGATATGATTTTGCTCACACCACCTCGAGGCTTTGAGATCAAAGAGCAAAGTCTCAGCCAACTTTGCTTCAGTGGAGAAGATTTTACTCTTTCCCGACTATATCTGCAAGGTCGCAGAATCAATCTGGAACAATAGCTAATCAATTTGATTCTCAATAGCATAGCTTGAGCATTGCGCCTGCGAGGCGTAATGGTGGCGTAATGGTGGAGCAATACAAAGCAGGTAGTATAGAATTAGCGGGTAGCTGATCGAACAGCTAAGTCACCTGCCCCTGCTTGAATATGGTTAATGAGGTGCACCAGAGCTAATAAGCTGGCGCATAACTCAGAGCGGGGCTACAGCTATCCACTTAATTTGAAAGTGAGCCACTTTTAATCAGGGTATTGGAATCCTTCTTGCATTATATTAATACGGTATAAATAGGCTCGTAGCAATATGAGCATCAAGACCTATGAAGATCAATGAAATCTAAGGAGATAAATGTGAAACAGATAACGCTGATTATGTTGCTGATAATGACAGCATCGCTTTTGCCTGCAACCCTTGTCTGGGACGATGCAGTAGCGGTAAGACAAGGAGTAAATATAGAGTGGTTCCGCACCGGTACAGATACCGATGATGGTGGAGCCATTTATGTTTGGAGTGATACTAAGCTGGGAGAACGAGATCTCTGGGCTCAAAAGGTAGACGCCACCGGCAATATGGTATGGGGTGAACCGGTTTTAATTGATGGCAAACCGGACCGCCAGGAGGACCCCGTGATCACAAAGACTTCCGATGGCAATTACATCATTGCCTGGATTGATTTTTATGATGATCTGGATGGCAATGTCTATGCTCAAAAGATCAACGACAATGGGATCTTGCTCTGGCAAACAGGCGGCAAACCCGTCTGTGTATATCCCGGAATCCAAATCGGTCTCAATATGGAAGCCGATTCTGATGGTGGTGCCTTCATCATCTGGGGAGACAACCGCAATCCCAGCGAAGACCTCTATGCACAGAGAATATCTTCTACCGGAGATCCTTTGTGGAATCTTAATGGAATTCCCATTGCCGACAGTCAAGGTAATGAAGTACAAAACACCATGTTGCCCGATGGACAAGGTGGCATGATGCTGGCCTATACATACACCATGGTAAGTGTTTCCGATATCTATGCCAAACACTACGATGCCAATGGAAACATGACCTGGGCTGAAGCTCTGCCTCTTGCTGTGGGACCCGGGGATCAATCCGGAGTGAGAATGGCTGCTCTTACCGGTGGTGAATTTATGTTCACATGGACCGATCAAAGCAGTAATCACCCAGATATATATGCTCAAAAAATCAATATCGCTGGCGATATGCTGTGGTCAGATCCTTTTATCGTGTATTCGGATCAGTCTGCCCCTCAACCAGTGCCGCAAAAGAATCCCAGAATCCAGAGCACTTCTGATAATGCTGCAGTGATCGTTTGGGAAGATTATCGTCTTGACAATCAGAATCCAGACCTTTTTGCCCAGAAGCTGGCTGCTGATGGTACCAAACTTTGGGGAGAAGATGGAATCACTCTGGTGGCTGCTGAGTTTGCTCAGTTTGGCCAACGCCTTTCGGCTGATGATGCTGGTGGGGTATATGTCGTATGGGATGACCTGCGCAATGGTAATTCCCCCAATGACGATGTCTATGCGCAGCACTTGAATGCCAATGGACAAGCCTTATGGGAAGCCAATGGCCTAGCTATCGCTTCCGTGCCCAACCAACAGAATGGCGGACTCGTGAAAGCATCGGGTGCAAATGTATTTATCAATTGGATGGATATGAGAAATGGAAGCGTAGGCCTTTATTATCAGGTGTTGGATGCCAGTGGGAATATCCAATTGGCTGCCAATGGCATTGAGATCTTCTGGGGGCTAAGTGGCGATACTCCCCTGGAACAATACTCCATCCTTCCCCGTAATGACGATACCGTTATCATCTGGCAAGATACCCGCTTTGCCAACCAAGGGACCCGTATCTTCTTCCAATTCCTGAGCACCGATGGTGAGGCATTGTTGGAAACCAACGGCCGCCCCGTTACTCTCGAAGGCGGGGGCAAACAAGAATACCCCCAAGCGGCGGTTACCGATGATGGACATATCGGTGTAGTGTGGATCGATAGCCGAGGGAATCATCCCAACATATATGCTCAATTGTTAAGTCCCAGTGGTGAACGGCTGTGGGGAGATAACGGAATCAAACTTACCGAATATGAACCCCTCAGTCAGCTTGATCCTCATATCAGCTATTTCAACGATTCCTTCTATCTCGGATGGTCAGGTTGGGACTTGGTAGGCAGTGATCGTTTTTTCCATGTCTATGGTCAACGTATCCAAAATGGACAAAAACTCTGGGGACCGGATGGCATTATCATATCCTATCTCAATGAAGAAGAATTGAATAACGAATGCAAATTAAGCGCTATCGTGGAAGATTATTTCATCTGGAACAGATTCCATCCCTCCACTGCTCAAACGATCTGGGCAAAACGAGTTGATGAAAATGGCAATGCCGCTCCCGGATGGGACGATGAAGGCCTGCAAATAACCGATGCTTCTGGAAATAGCATCCAATTGCTGCCCGAAGCAGCTCGAACTCCACAAGGAATCTACATTACCTGGAAAGATATGCGGGCCTGGCCATTCAGATACTATGCTCAACACATCTCTGCAGAGGGCGAACGCCTTTGGGATGCTCAAGGAACGAGTGTGGCCGATAATGGCTTGGAACAAGAGTTTGCCACCGTTGCAGTTACCGATCATGGCATCATTACTGCCTTCTGCGAAAACATCAACGGCTTGCACGATATCAAAGCTCAAAAATTCAGCTTTGCGGGCCTCCCGCTCTGGGGGGAATTGGGCTTTAATGCTGTCACAAAAGATTCTACTCAGTCCAATCCCACCCTGGTTAGTTTTGATAATAACGGGATGGTGCTGGCTTGGGCAGATTATCTCGCTGAGGAAAGTGACATATATTACAACTATCTGAATAACAATGGGGAGCTCATTTATAGCACAAACGGCGAGATTTTGTCAAATGCCATTAAGTCGCAGTATGAGCCCTTGGCTGCCGTGATTGGCAATAATGCTTATGTAGTCTGGGCTGATGGACGCAGTAGTGGTAAAACCGAAATTCTGGGTCTGTATGCCCAGAAACTGAGCAATGAGACGGTATCCATTGATGATCCCTTCACACCTGAGCTGCAAAACGCTACGTTGCGGCAAAACTATCCAAATCCCTTTAACCCCAGCACTACTCTGTCTCTCAACCTGCCTCAAAAAGGCGAGATAGAACTCTGTATCTACAATACCAAAGGACAATTGGTGAAAAAACTCTTTACCGGGGCTCTGGATAAGGGAGAACATAACTTTACCTGGAATGGTGAAGACAAAAACGGCAACATCGTGGCCAGTGGAGTGTATTTCTACTCTGTCCGACAGGGGGATACCCGTCAGAGCCGCAAGATGATCATGATGAAATAAAATCAGCACAATCTGCATAGATAAAACCCTGGGTCTTGGATCCAGGGTTTGCTTTTGCCTCCCCAAAGTCTCTATTTTGTTCTCAACTCACAGATGATCTCAGCCATAATGCTGATTGCTATCTCATAGGGTTGCTGGCTGCCGATCTTGATGCCGATCGGGGCATGTATCTTCTGGATATCCGCTTCGTCAAAGCCCTGTTTGCGCAATACCGCAAATGTTTCCGCTACTTTGTGCTGACTGCCCATCATCCCCAAATACCGGTATTCTTGCCGCAGACACTGCTGTAATACTTGCTGATCATGAACGTGACCGTGAGTCATTATCACGATCCAGGTATGGGGGCCAAAAGTTAGCTCGCGGGAGATCTGGCTGAAATCGCTGTACTTTTTTTGATGAAAACATGCTGCGGGCAGTTCTGCCAGGATGTTTTCCCGATTGTCAATCAGATGAACCCAAAAGCCGCTGAGTTTGGCAAGCTGTCCCAAAGCTTTTCCGCAATGTCCGGCGCCAATGATATACAGGTTGTTTGGGATGTGTAAAACATCGATAAAGACGGTGGCAGAGCCTCCACAGATCATGGAAGTGCTGGTTTTCTCCCCCAGTAATCCGCTGCCCAGATCATATGTAATCAGTTGCGGCTCTGCGGGCTGATTTTGCCGCACATATTCTATTATCTTGTGCTCCATCTCACCACCTCCCAGATTGCCATAAAATGCACCCGAGAGAGGAATCAACATCTTCATCCCGAGGCGAGCGGGCGATGAACCGTCGGTGTGAATGATGCTGGCTTGCCATAAAGCTTGGTTGGTTGTGGTTAATTCTAACAATTTCTGATAGTATTCATTACTCTGCATTAGTCTCTCCAAAAATGATCTGGTACAAAGCCACCGCGGCAGCCACACTCACGTTTAAGGAATTTTTCCAACCCAAAACCGGCAAATAAACGATTTCATCACACTGCGCCAGGACGATGGGATCAATACCTAAAGCTTCATTCCCCACAACCAGAGCCAGAGGCAACTGATAGCTTTGCTCAAATACGGAATGCGAGGGTTCTGCTGTCTCTAACGCATAAAGCCGATATCCAGCGTCTTTGACCTCTTGCAGCGCGTCTATGGTATTTGCATAATGCTGCCAGGTTACCCTGGCGCAGGTACCTAAAGCAGTCTTGGCCATATTGGGATGCTCGGGGGTGGGAGAAATCCCGCAAAGCAGCACTTTCTCCACGGCCAGACACTCGGCTACCCTGAATAGCGATCCTACGTTGAATACACTCCGTAGATTGTCTGCGATTACCACGATCTGAGTGGCTTTATTCTGGGCAGCAGAGTCTGGCTCTGGCGTGCCATCACCCGTGCGCAGCAAGATCTGGCTATCCTTCATGCTCTTGCTTCCCTGATACTCGGTTAAAGCTCGCAATAAACGGAAGGGATCCTCAGAAAGACGGGCCAGCAAATTCTTAAGCCGCGGGGGCAATTCCTCTTTACATAGTGGCTGCAATTCTTTAAGCTGAGTAATTATAGCTCCGCGTTGCAAAGGGTTAGCCACCTGATATTCTAATTCTCTTAACAATTTATGCAGCGCTTTTATCTGCGCGTCATAGCTGAGATTGGAGAATTTCTTCACACTGTATTGAGCTAAAAACTTCATGAGAAAAATCGCTTAATCAATTGCGCTGCAGTAAGGATGTTTTCACACACAAAATCTGGTTTGTATTCAGTACACCCGCTGATGATATCCCCAAATTCCTTTTCCCCATTACCTGTAAGCAACAGGATGCTCTTCAATCCGGCGTTTTGGGCAAAACCTACATCGCTGATGCGATCTCCAATCATAAAGGAGAAAGCAGGATCGAAGTGAAAATCACGCAGCGCTTGCTTGAACATCCCGATACCGGGTTTGCGGTCTTCATGATGCACATTATAAGGCTCCACGATCCCGTCTTTGTGATAGGGTGAATAGTATACTCCATCCAGGGTTACTCCTCCGGCGTTCAATAAAGCTCGCATCTTTTGGTGTACATGCTGCAGCTCGGCATCGGATAAGTATCCTCGGGCAATACCGCTTTGATTTGTCACGATAAAGATCAAGTAGCCCAGTTCTTGAAGCATTCTTAGCGCAGGCACGCTATCAGGATAGAGGTGATATAGTTCGGGATCCTTTAGGTAACCGAATTGATCAGGGCTAATTGTGCCATCCCGGTCCAGGAATACAGCGCGCTTAATATCTTTTGCTATCACGAGTTTGTAACTTTAGAGCATCGGGGAATTGGAGGTTGAAGAACACTATCCTGTAATCCCAATATTCATTGCGTTTAGTAAAGGAAAAATCAAGCTTCCAGCAATGCAAATCCCTGCTTAAGCTAAAGCTTTGAGAGATCAATTCCTGGTCTTTGAGATTGTAATAGTTTGAATAGCTCAGGGTGAAGTTCTTGGTTAGCTTTAGCCCTGCATTCATTCTCAGGTTCTGGGTGCGGCTATTCAGTAAACTCTTGGGAGCGAAGAGATCATGCGTCAGGCTTAAGCTCCAGTTTTCATTGCTGATGCTGGGCAGAGCATCTTCGCTTTCCAGATTGAAGCCGGAAAAAGTCTTGTTTTTGGGTTTAGGGAAGTATTCCGCATAAGGAGCAGAGCCGCTAAAACCTATGGTCTGGGAAAAATACTGGTTTTTAATGGCGAGGCCATCAGCTCCAATGCGATAGGTATCCTGCACCATGCTCAGGCGATTGCTATAGCTCATCTTGATCCCCTTCAGCTGCCACGATTCACTATTGATATCGCCCAAATTGAAGGTGCCGGGCTTGAATGCCAAGGTATGGCTGATATCACCAAAGCGTTTGCCCTCTTTATAGAGATTGGCCGAAATTCTGGAATCCCAAGAAAAGAGATCATTGATCTTGCGTTCTCTGCCCAACGTTCCAAGTTTTACTTGCCATTTTTGAGCAAGAGCAAAGCTGAGATTAGCCTGCTTTTCATTTTGACGCAGGGAAATTCCGCCAAAGCTATAGTATTTGCTATTTCTACTCTGATCCGGAGTATAGCTTAGGCTCACGGAAGGGGTCATGATATGACGGACCGTATTGATTTTGGCTTCCTGAAAGCTACGTAAGCCATAAAGATTGAAGCTCCCATTAAGAGAGGCCGAATAGTCGTTGCCCCGCACCCATTTTTTCTGATTTCGGTCCCGATCAAACCAGGAATCAGCGTAGCTCAGGCTTTGACGCAGATTGAGCCAACCGCGATAGTTATAGCTATTGGACAGCCCTATTGAGTGCTTTGCGCCAAAGTGATGCTCCACCAGATATGCTTCGGGATCATCTGGATCATAAGTATTGGCCCAGATGTAATCTTCCCAGGAAGGATCAGGATCCAAGATATTGCCGGTATGGTCAAGACGGAAATTGTAATAGTAACTCAATCCGGAATACCAGACATCGCTTTGCTGTCCCAGCAGTTCATAAAGCGGTCTGCTGGATACACTCCAGGTCACGCTCGGTAAGCTAAGACTGGCAGTATCGTTGATCAGGTCCTGATTGTAAAGAGCACCAGCATTAAGATAGGTAGTTCCCAAGGGCTTACGATATGAGATACTGGAATAAAGTCTTTGTGCCAAAGATTCATCCACCAGATTACTGCCTTCCCACATCCGTTTGTTGCTGATAAAGTCCAAGGATACATCCAAGGCCGATTTTTCCGGTAAATCGTGGTGATGATTTGCTTTCAATGACCAATCATTTTGAGTTCCAGCACTATTGATATTCTTCTGATAGTTCGCACTTAATCCGCCTTGATAGTAATAGCGTTTGATGTATTTGGAATTGAACTTTGCCTTCCACCCCGTTTTTTCCATCAGATCAAAGCCCAGAGTAAAATCAGCATAATCCTTGTAGGGATAATAAATAGCCAGATCTCGGACGTATTTTCCATCAACGTTGTTATAGCCCGGCTCAGGGATCAACAACCCGGGATGCCGGCCTCGCTTTATACTCAAGCTAACAAAGGGGAAGTAGAAGATAGGGAGATGGTTTACATAAGCCACGACATGCTTGCCCACCACTTTGTCACGATTATATATCCGCATTGCTTTTGCCCAAAACCAATAGCTGGGCTGGGCAAGATCGCAAGTAGTGAAGCTGCCACCATCAATGTCATAAACATCCGAACCGATTTTGCGGATTTCCTCTCCGCTGTAATAGCCGTTTTCAATATAACTCTGAGCATCACGCAAGAGTCCCGTTTGACTCCGCACGTCGTATTTCACATCTTCTCCAATGAGAAGCTGTCCGTTGTCCTGCATAAGAGTAAGCCCAAAAGTGGTAGCCTGCTCTTTTTTGAGGTCCAGGAAAATAGAATCCGCCTGGATCTTTGAGGAATAATAATCAATCTCAGGATTGCCAAACAACCAGATTTGCTCATCCTCATAGTAAGCCCTGATGCTATCCGCCGCATAAAAGAGCGAGTCATAAACAGTCTTTTCTGCCAGATCTATCTTCAGGCTGTCCTTGATGGCAGTTTCCGGTAATGTAGATACGACGCTATCTTCGCCGTCTTGAGCGACCAGAAACCCCATCCCAAGGGCAAATATAAGCAGGCAAAAGATACATTTTCTCATGATTGATTCTGATAACTTAAGATTCTGAATCCACATTCATGTCAAGTAATTCCGCTCAGCACCACAGTTTTTGCTGTAAATGAGAAAAGACCCGGAACCAAGATTCCGGGCCTTTTAGCTTTATTTTTATAGTTTATTTTCTTCTGCTGAGATGTTGTGCTGTTTTCTTTTCTTTGTGGGTAGCATGGGTAAGATCGACGACCAGATTGCTGGCTACAAAGATAGACGAATAGGTACCGAAGATCACGCCCAGGCAGATGGCAAAGGCAAAGTCATGCAATACTATGCCACCAAAGAAATACAGTGCCAGAGCAGTGATAAAGGTAGTCCCTGAAGTGATCACGGTGCGAGATAGAGTTTCATTCAGGGAATAATTGATCACTTGATCCAGCGGTTCTTTTCTCCGCTTTTTGAGGTCTTCCCTGATGCGGTCAAAGATCACGATGGTATCATTGATGCTATAGCCCACAATTGTGAGCAGAGCGGCAATGATCTGGATAGTGATCTCCTTGCCGGTAAGGGCAAAGATACCAACGATGATTATTACATCGTGCGCCAAAGCCGCAATCGCCATCAAACCAAAGGTAAGCTCAAAGCGGAACCAGATATAAACGATCATCAGGACCAAGGCTATTACTACTGCCAGCATCGCTTGAGTCCGGAGCTCGCCACCTACTTTGGGACCTACTTCATAGATCTCTTCGATTACTTCACGATTGATATCGCGACCTTCCACATGTTGGGGGAAGTTGGTCTTAATGATGTTGATAATATCATTCTTGGTCTCTGAAGATACTTCGTCATCAGCTTCTTTGCTTTTGATCTTGATCATGAAGGTAGCGTTTTCCACCTGACCCACATGCTGGATCTCAGCTTCAGGATATCCGCTATTCTTCAGAGCAGAGCGCAATTCGTCGATCTGGATTGGGGTCACAGTATCATCCAGAGCTTTAAGATCCACTTTGGCTGCCACGCCGCTGGTAAAATCAATGCTCCAATTCAGGCCCCTGGTAATAAGACCAATAAGTCCAGCGAGTATCAGGATTGCAGAAATCACATAAGCAGTCTTACGAATTCTTACAAACGGGATATTAGTATTTTTTAATAATCTCATCTTGCTCTCCTTAAATACTCAATGTCTTTTTGGTTTTGCTTACCACAAAATTGTCAAAGATCGAGCGCACAAAAACCAGAGCGCAAAACATCGAACCGATGATACCGATGGTAAGGGTAATGGCAAAGCCTCTGATCGGGCCTGTGCCAAATTGATAGAGCACAATCGCTGCGATCAAGGTGGTAATATTGGCATCCCAAACCGTGATTGTGGCACGTTTGTAACCTGCATCCACGGCTGAGCGGGGAGTTTTACCAGTGTCATACTCTTCTCGGATGCGTTCAAATACCAAAACATTGGCATCAACCGCCATACCGATGGTAAGGATGATACCAGCAATTCCAGGTAAAGTTAGAGTGCCACCAAAAGCGGTTAGCATGGCCAGCACAAAGCCTACGTTGAAGATTAAGGCAAAATCGGTAATCAAACCAGACAATTTGTAGTAGAAAACCATGAACAGCATAACAATAGCCAGACCGATCAAGCCAGCTGTCGCTCCACTGCGAATGCTATCGGACCCCAAAGTGGCACCGATGATCGAAGTGGAAACTGGTTTGATGGGAGCGATCAAATTACCGGTATTGAGCACAATGGCGAGTTCATTGGCTTCAGAAGCGGTAAATCTGCCCGTGATCTGAGCTCTGCCTCCGCCTATGCGTTCTTGAATGCTGGGAGCAGAATACACCACATTATCCAGAACGATAGCCAAACGTTTACCCACGTTATCAGCCGTGACCCGTTCAAATTTCCGCGCTCCGTCGCGCTTCATCTCTATGGATATATAGGGTTTATTCGCAATCCGGGGATCAGTGGACGTGGAAGAGCCATATTCTACCTTAGCTCGGGCCAAATCCGCTCCCGAAAGCTCCACTGCCGAAGACAGCACATAAATAGTTCGGTCAGCTCTGGGATCCAGTGTATTTGCCCGTTCCAAAGATAAATCCCAACCGGCGGGAATCATCTGCTGAAATAGCGAATCGGCCAGGAGATTCTGGATCAGACGATGGCTGTCATATTGAACCTTATAGTCCATTTCACCGGGACGGATAAGGCTGCTGAAGATCCCTTCTTCCGATTCTTGACCCAAGGAATCCGATTCTGCCAAAATCTCTTTGTCCCTATCAGCCAAAGCCTTCAGCTCCGGAAATTTGTCAAGATTGGCAGTGATATTGGCATCGATGGTGTCAAAAACGTTCCGCGCTTCATCGGGTTGAGCCACTATTTTAAATTCCAACATAGCGGTTTGTTTGATCAGGTTTTCAGCAGCGTGAAAGTCGCTCACGCCGGGAAGTTGCACCATAATGCGGTTTTCGCCGAGCTTCTGAATGGAAGGCTCCGCTACTCCGAATTGGTCAATACGTTCCCGGATGATTTTGATGTTTTGATCCACAGCGCCTCGAGCGTCAGCAGCAGATAATTCGGAAGTATCCACTTCCAGCAATATCTGCATGCCACCCTTTAGATCAAGCCCGAGCTTGAGTACGTGTTGAGACCACCACCCAGGCAGGTTCGGGATCGCCAGAGGAGCCAGATAAAATGCGGTTACGCATACAAATATGATGATTGAAAGACCTCGCCAGGAAAACTTTTTCATGGGCTTTTGCTCCCTTCTTTATTAATTTTTACTATTTTCAAATGTGTTTGTTCCAAAAGTCTGATCAGGCGCTATCCGTCAAGACATTTTTATTATAGATCAGCAGATACATTGTTTCTGCAATGTAGCCATAGTCTTGCATCCCAATAAGATCACGACAGCATTGCGCCTGCGGGGCGGAATTGCGGTGTAGTGCAGGGACGATGCAGCAAGTATTACCGCCTCGGGCATTTGCTAACATAGCTTATTGATTCAAACGATATTGCCGGTTATTTGCGGCTCAAGTCTGATTTGTTTTGAATCCTACGGCCTTGTTTTCTCCCTGTCCTTGCACTTTGATTTCGCCGAATTGTTGTTCATAAGCGGCCAGGTTCTTTTCCAGGAGTTGAAGCAGCTGTTTGGTATGAGTAGGAGTCATAATGACTCGGGTATAGATTCTGGCATCGGGCAATCCGGGCAAGATCCTGCCACAATCCATGATGAATTCTGAGGGCGAATTTGTAATCATAAAGAAATTCGCGTAAGTTCCTTCGCCGACTTTCTCGTCGAGCTTGATATTGAGCTTTTTCTGTTGGGGGTTTTGATTTGCCATGTTATTCTCCTTTGGCTAAAATTTCTTGGGCTGTAATGATTTGTCCTTTAAGTTTAATGGATTCGTAGAGCTGAGAGTAATGTGGGGATTGCCTGCAGATCTCGCTATTAGCAAGGATGATGATCTGGTCTTTGACCCGACTCAGAGCTACATTCAATTTTCTATCCACCTTCCCATCGCTGCTCAAGGATTGTAAGCTTGGGATTCCGGATACATTTTTGAGAGGAAAGCACAGTATCATCCGGTTCCGCTCTGAGCCTTGAAAGCGTTCCACGGTATCGATGCTGATCTTGGGCAGACGGTTTCTGAGCGCATGAATCATCACTCGATATGGGGCTACTATCCCGAGCTCTTCAGTTTCTTGCGGCATATTTTGGTTCTTGCTCAGCCAGTGCACGATTTTTACTGCTACTTCCACCTGCAAAGGATCATAATACTCCTGTGCGGCAGGCGGACATTCAATCCAAATCAATCTGGTATTGGGGCAAGCAGGTATCAATGAGTCTTTAAAATCAGCCTTTTGTTCTGGGCGCATCGCTTGTAATTTGTTACCATAGTGCTGCGAAATCAATCCCGCAATATCTTCGTGCATGCGATAATGCCCGGTTAACATTGCGCAATGAGCATCCCACTTTCTGCTTTTATAAACTCTGAAGAGGCGCTCCATCAAAGACTGATTGATGGCATCATATTTCAGATTATTAAGCGGTTCTTGCGAGAAAGAATAATCCAGTGGACTCTGTGTGGCAATGGCCGGAAGCTGATTTTGATCTCCGATAAAGATGCTTTTGGGCGCTATATTCAGCAGACCCAGGATTGAGGATTCCAAGATCTGCGATGCTTCATCGACAATGATCTCGTCGATAGCGGTAAGTTTCTTGAGGTCATCCTGCCAGCTCGTGGCACTTGGCACGGTAGCCACAAAGATACGATTTGATCTCAAAATAGCATCCATCTCTTTGTA
>JARRCD010000051.1 GCA_029982875.1 Candidatus Cloacimonadota bacterium
CTACTCTAAATCATTGGTAGTTAAGATTAAGAAAATAGGTCTTGACAGATGAGATCAACTTATAACAATACAAGTGTCAACTCATTTCAGGAAATTCCAAAATCAAGGAGGTAAAGCATGAAAGCTACAACGTATCAAGCAGAATTTCAAATAGTTTCATCGTTTTTTCAAATCGGGGCTTCCTGAGGGAGTGAGTTTCACCGTTTTTTCAACCCAAATAATGCAGTAGTCCCACATCCCTAAAAGAAAAGTGTTGCATATATTCGCCTATCACAATGATTTGAGATCATTTGTAAAACAAAATCAAAACAGGAGAAAAATACGCAACCGAGTCACTCAAACAAAAGCCACAATAAGGGTCAAGTCAAAATTAAGTTTAGCCCAATATTAATCACTTCGTGGGGTGGAACAGCCGCGCTATTTTCGAGGTTTTTCGATAAGATCGGATTTCGGGAAGCGGTTTTGATGGCAATCTGCCTGATCCTGCATAACCTCATCACAGTGCTCATAAAACAGCCCCAAAATAGGGGCTGAGAAAATTCTACTGCATTATTTGGGGTTTAGTCACCGCATCCAAAGCTACAATATCCTGGAATAAGATGATAGGCGGTGCGCTTTAGCCACCGTACCCCATGCGATCAGAACCTGGGAATAAGATGATTTCCGGTCGACTTTAGTCACCGGCAATAGCAGTAATTATGGTACGAGATATCTCAGCACACATTCTTTCAACCAGTCTTTCCGTTTGGTCTGGCACCGCATCGCCGGAATATGGCGTAAAACAGAATGGAGCAGAGTCTTACGGATAATATCCTCAAGTCCAGGTTAAAAATCGCTCGTATCGCCGGTGGCTAAAGCACACCGGAATTCATCTTGTCCCCGCCAAACTCGCCTGATTACGGTGGCTAAAGCGCACCGCCTTTCATCTTGTCCGGGAAGGCTCTCTTTCCTATCCGAGCAAATGCCCGCCTTCATATGCTAATCCCCTCATTTGTCATTCTGGAATTCATCATGTCCCCGCCAAACTCGCCTTGCTTACGGTGGCCAAAGCGCACCGCCTTTCATCTTGTCCACTCAACCACATACCATCTCGGCCTTCCTTGTCCCTCGTGGAGTTGGGTTCAGGAAGTCTTTAGGCGGCATTTGCAAAAAAAAGGCTACCAGATATCTGATAGCCTGAATGTTTTGTTTGGGAATGGTTTAATTAGATTACCATCTCAGATGGGCAAAAGCTTTGTTAGATTCTGCCATCTTGTGGGTATCTTCACGTCTTTTGATGGAAGCGCCTTCTTTTTTGGAGGCAGCAATCAATTCCGCTGCGAGCTTTTCGGTCATGGTTTTTTCACTGCGGGCGCGGGCGTAGCTGATGATCCAGCGAAAAGCGAGGGCCTGCCCGTTTTTATCATTCACTTCTTTAGGGATCTGATAGTTTGACCCACCCACACGGCGGGAAACTACTTTCACCAGAGGGCGTACGTTTTCAATGGCGTTTTTAAATACTTCCAAAGGTTCTTGTTTGGTTTTTTCTTTGATGATATCGAAGGCGCCGTAGACGATCTTTTCGGCCAGGGATTTTTTACCTTTGACCATCAGGCAATTCATAAATTTGGTCAATACTACATCATTGTACACGGGATCTGGCAGCACTTCGCGTATGATAGCTTTACGTTTTCTTGGCATTTATTCCCCCTATTTCTTTTTAGGACGCTTGGTTCCGTATTTTGAACGGGAATTGGTACGTTTTTCCACGCCAGCGGAATCCAGAGCACCGCGCACAATATGATAACGAACACCGGGCAGGTCTTTTACACGACCACCGCGCACAAGCACAATGGAGTGTTCTTGCAGATTATGACCTTCGCCGGGAATATAGGCTGTAACTTCAAATCCGTTTACGAGACGGACACGAGCGACTTTACGAAGAGCTGAGTTGGGTTTTTTGGGCGTAGTCGTGTAAACACGAGTGCATACTCCGCGCCTTTGCGGACATCCCATTAGCGCCCTGTTTTTCTTTTTGGTCTCAACAGTAGCTCTTCCTTTTCTAATCAGTTGGTTGATGGTTGGCACTGATTTTCTCCTTATCTTTATTTCAGTGAAAGTACAATACTATCAAAAATCGAGGATATCTTCGGCTTCTTCTTCATTATGTGGATGAGCGAATTTGCCGATGATCTGGGCCACTGTGTCACCATTGGCCACGGCCTCTTTGATCATGTTGTTATACACTTTGGTACCGGTACCCACAGGGATTCTGTGACCGAGGATGATACTCTCTTTGGGTCCTTCCAAATGGTCTACGCTGCCTTCTATGGCGGCCTTTGTGAGTACTTTGGTAGTTTCTTGGAACGATGCTGAAGAAAGCCAGCTATCCGTCAAGAGAGAAATTTTGGTGATTCCCAAAAGCAGTTGCTCAAATTGGGCGGGTTGTTTACCAAAAGAAATGGCTTCTCTATTCTCGCGTTCCACACGAATCTTATCTATCACATCACCTTGCAGGAAGCCGGTGCTTCCACTATCGGTAATGCGGACTTTTTTGAACATCTGCCGGATGATCACACTAACGTGTTTATCGTCTATCTTTACACCCTGTTTACGATAGATCTCCTGAATCTCGTTGAGAATCAGCACCTGAGCTTCGATTACACCTTTCACCAGCATATCGTGGGGATCCAGCGGCCCATCGGAGAGGGCATCGCCACTTTCCACTTTGTCGCCTTGGTGAACGATGATCCGCTTGCCACTGGGGATGGAGTATTTTCTGCCGGCCAGGGGCTGTCCATCGGTAACCATATCCATAGATTCCACGATGCTTTCCTGTTCCGGCGGCACGATAAAGGCCACCCCGCAGAGTGGAGCTCCTTTTTTCACCGTAGCTCCTTCGGCTACGATGATATCCATAGATCTGGGAATAGTATAGATCATAGGCTTTTGATTACGTTTAGCAATTTGCACGGTTCTCTTGCGCCCATCCTTCACGATGCTGCATTTACCGTCATTTTCTGCATAGACGGTTTTCTTGGTGAGCAGAAAGATATGCTGACGCTTGTCCTCATCCACAATCACTTCTACCTGACCATCACTGGAGGCAAAAAGGCCATTGGGCGGGGTCACAAAGATATCACGTCCGGTTTTCTTCAGGCCACCGATAGTAACCACACCGTCGATATCGGAGATCTGAGCCTTATCCTTTGGTACACGTGCTTCAAAAAGGTCTTGAACACGCGGCAAACCACCGGTGATATCGCGCTGTTTGATCGTCATGCGGGAAGTCTGTCCCAGAATATCGCCGGCATGGATAAAGCTGCCGTCTTCCACGCGGATCACCAAGCCACTGGGCAAGGGGATGAGGCGCACACTGCCGTCTTCATCTACAATCTTAAACTGCGGCTGTTTTTTGCGATCTTTGGATTCGATAATGGTGATATCTCGGCTGAAAGTGATATCGTTATATTCTTCTTTGTAGGTGATATCCTTGATGAAGTTCTCGTAGTGCAAGACACCGCGGGCTGTAGAAATCAAGGGATTATTGAATTGATCCCAGGAAAGCAGCTTGGTATTTTTGGCGATCTTCTGACCGTCACGAACATGAACGGTGGCGGCGTATTCCACTTTGTATTCTTCAATGACTTTGTTTTCGTCTTCGGCATCCACGATCAACAGTTTACCCAAGTGAGAAACCGATATCAGCAGTCCCTCGGTATTAGTAACTGTATTCATGCGGTCAAATTTTACAATACCGTCATTACCTGAGACTACTTCTGCCAGATCAGTAGCCGTAGAGGCGGCACCGCCGATGTGGAACGTACGCAAGGTAAGCTGAGTGCCCGGTTCACCGATACTTTGGGCAGCTATAATGCCTACGGGATCGCCAATTTGGGCAGGTTTCAGAGTGCTGAGATTGCGCCCATAGCACTTGGCGCATAAACCGCGCTCTGCTTCACAAGTGAGCGTGCTGCGCACATAAACGCTGATCGAGCCGTGATTTTGCAGAGTTCTGGCCATTTTGTTGCTGATTTCTTCACCAGCTTTGACCAGGATTTTTCCTGGAGCAGCCGGGTCTTCGATGTCTTCCACGGCATAACGTCCCTGAATTCTCTCTGCCAAGCTCTGAACCACCTCATTACCTTCTTTAAGCACGGTCATGTGCACGCCGCGATTGGTTCCACAATCGTCCTCCGTGATTATGGCATTTTGTGCCACATCCACCAGGCGCCGGGTAAGATATCCGGCATCTGCTGTTTTTAGGGCGGTATCAGCTAAGCCTTTACGAGCACCGTGAGTGGACACGAAGTATTCCAAGACGGTGAGGCCTTCTTTGAAGTTAGATTTGATTGGGGTCTCGATTACATCTGTGCCACCGGTAGAGCCGATCTTGGAGGGCTTGTCCATCAAGCCGCGCATACCACCCAGCTGCTTGATCTGATCTTTTGAGCCACGGGCTCCGGATTTGAACATCATATAGATAGCGTTGAGACCTCGGCGCGTGTGCGAGAGCTCTTCCATCATCTCATCGGTTACCCGGACCGTGGTCTTTTTCCAGGTATCCACCACACGACCCATGCGTTCATGCTCGGTGATGCCACCTTTCTGATGCAGATCCCAGATTTTCATGACTTCTTTCTCGGATTCGGCGATGATCTCATCTTTGCGTTTGGGAATCACAATGTCACCAAAACTGAAGGTAACTCCGGCACGGGTGGCATAGCTGAAGCCGATAGACTTGAGCTCGTCCAAAAACATTGCCGTGCGCCATTGCCCCACTGCTTCGTAACAAAGCATAGCGAGATCGTTGATTTTGCCTTTGTCATAGGTAATATTTTGATATCCCACTTCGGAGGGAATGATCTGATTGAAGATTACGCGTCCCACAGTAGTAACGAGATAGCTTTCATTCATCTTAACCCGGATCCAGGTATGCAGATCCAGGCTTCTTTCGATCACGGCTTCACCCTTGACGGCACAAAGCTGTTCTTCACTTTCATAGGCCGAGACTACTTCATCGGTGCCATAAAAATGGCGCATACTCCGGATATCTTCCGGAGGATCACTCTCGGTCATGGTCAGATAGTAACATCCCAAAACAATGTCCTGGTTTGCAGCCATTGCCAATCTACCATTTGCGGGGAGCAGCAGATTTCGGGTGGAGAGCATCAGGACTCTGGCCTCAATCTGAGCTTCCAAAGACAGCGGGACATATACTCCCATTTGATCACCATCAAAGTCTGCATTAAAAGGTACGCAGACCATGGGATGCAATTGGATCGCCTTGTTATCTGTCAAGATCGGCATAAAGGCTTGAATTCCGAGTCTGTGCAAAGTAGGAGCACGGTTCAGCAAAATGGGATAATCCTTTACCACATCTTCCAGGATACTCCAGATTTCAGGCTGTTTTTTCTCGATGAGTTTCTTGGCATTTTTCACCTTATCCACTTCACCCATCTTTTGCAGCCGTTCGATCAGATAGGGCTTAAAGAGCTCTATTGCCATATCTTTAGGCAGACCGCATTGATAGAGCTTGAGTTCCGGTCCCACAGAAATTACAGAGCGGCCGGAATAGTCCACGCGTTTCCCCAGCAGATTCTGACGAAAACGTCCTTGCTTGCCCTTCAACTGATCGGTAAGGGATTTGAGCGGACGATTGCCGCGTCCGCGCACGGGGCGAGCCTTGCGGCCGTTATCGATCAAGGCATCTACCGCTTCTTGCAGCATGCGCTTTTCATTGCGCAGGATAACCTCAGGAGCGCGGATTTCCAGCAAGCCTTTGAGGCGATTGTTTCTGGTAATCACACGGCGATAGAGGTCGTTGAAATCGGCGGTGGCAAATCTGCCGCCCTCCAGCGGGACCAAGGGCCGCAGTGTCGGCGGTAAGACCGGCAAGGCTTCCATAATCATGTGTGAGGGTTGATTCCCGCTTTTGATGAAGGCATCAACGATTTTTAGCTTATTGATCAATTTCTGCTTTCTGAGCGCAGATTCCTCAAATTTGAGCCGGGTCCTAAGATCCAAAGCTTCGTTTTTGAGATTGATCCGCTCCAGCAGCTCCTTGATCGCTTCAGCACCCATCATTGCGCTGAAGTTATCGCCGACCTTATCTTTGATCTCATAGTATTCATCCACTTCCAAGAGCTCCATCTTTTCATAGGGGCTATCACCAGGATCGACCACGATAAAGGATTCGTAATAAAGCACCCGTTCCAGGTCCTTGATCGTCATATCCAATAAAGTTCCGATCTTGGAAGGAGCAGATTTTACGAACCAAATATGGGCTATCGGAACCGCCAGCTGAATGTGTCCCATGCGGGTACGTCTCACTCTGCTGGTGGTTACCAATACATTACAGCGATCGCACACAGTGCCTTGGAAGCGTTTCTTTTTATATTTTCCGCAAGCGCACTCATAGTCCCTTTCGGGGCCAAAGATGCGTTCGCAAAAGAGTCCATCTTTTTCTGGTTTTAAGGTACGATAGTTCAAAGTATCAGGTTTGGTGACCTCGCCATGAGACCACTCGTTCATGATAGTTTCCGGAGAAGCTATTTTGATTCTTACCGCGTCGTATTCACCAGGCCTTACTTCACGTTTTGTATCTTTCATCCTATCTTCTCCTATTTGCTTTCCTCGTCTTTGACAAATTCTATGTCAAAACCGAGAGATTTGAGTTCGCTAACCAGCACATTAAAGGATTCCGGCACTCCGGGCGACGGTGGATTTTCGCCGCGGGTGATGGCTTTGAAAGCGTTGTTTCTGCCATCCACGTCATCACTCTTGATGGTGAGCATCTCTTCCAAGAGATGAGCAGCTCCATAAGCTTCCAGCGCCCAGACTTCCATTTCGCCGAGCCGCTGTCCGCCATGCTGAGCTTTTCCACCCAAAGGCTGCTGCGTAATCAAGGAATAGGGGCCGGTGGAGCGGGCATGCATCTTGTCTGCTACCAGATGATTGAGTTTCATCATGTAGATAATGCCCACGGTCACCCTTTCTTTGAAGGGGCTACCGGTCTTGCCGTCATAAAGCACCATCTTCCCATCTTCAGCAAAGCCTGCTGTTTTCAATTCACTACGAATATCTTCATTGGTAGCGCCGTCAAAGATCGGGGTTTCCACATCAAAGCCAAGAGTCTTGGCAGCCAGACCAAGGTGAGTCTCCATGATTTGCCCGATATTCATGCGTGAGGGCACGCCCAAGGGGTTAAGCACGATATCTACAGGAGTGCCATCTTCCATAAAGGGCATATCCTCGATTGGAGCCACGATGGAGATTACACCTTTGTTGCCATGCCGTCCCGCCATCTTGTCTCCCACTTCGATCTTACGCTTTTTGGCTACATATACTTTCACCATCTTGCGTACGCCATATTGCAGCTCATCTCCGTGTTTGATGCGTTCGCGGGACTTCTTGTAGATATTCTCGCTTTGTTCAAGGGATTGTTTGATCTTCAGAGTGATATCCTGATAGATGGTATTGTTGATCGAGCTATCTTCCACCATCTCTACATCCAGATCCAGCTTCTTAAAGTTGATCCGTTTGAGATCTTCTTTGTTGATCTTCTTGCCGGGAGCGATGAAATAGGTATTGGTTTTTTCATCCCAGATGGTTTTGGCTTTTTGACCCAAGAGGATGGCTGAGAGCTTTTCTTCTTTAAATTCTTCTACTTTTTTACGGCGGAGAGCAAGATCAGCTTTAAGCTTCTTGATCTTCTCATCGTTTTCGTCTTCCATATCGGTGCCGTCTTCCAGGCGGGAAAACACTTTAACATCGATTACCACACCTTCCATGCCGGGCTTGGCTTTCAAGGAACTATTGGTGAAATCTCCAGCCCGATCTCCAAACAGGGCGCGCATCAGATTCTCTTCCGGAGAAGGGTCTATCTCAATGCTTTTGGGGGTGACCTTGCCCACGATAACATCGCCGGCATGTATCACACTACCCACTCTGATGATACCCGTCTTATCCAGGTTCCTTAAGGCATGCGAAGGCACATTGGGAATGTCATAAGCCAATTCTTCACGGCCATTTTTGACATTGCGCACCAGCACTTCCATTTCTTCGATATAGATAGAAGTGAGGGTATCTTCCCGAGCCACCTTTTCGCTGATGATGATAGCATCCTCGTAGTTATAGCCATACCAAGGCATAAAGGCAACCATCATATTGGTACCCAGAGCCAAACGGTTGTCTTCTATACAGGCGCTATCCGATAGGGGTTGTCCTTTCCTTACCGTGTCACCGATGCGGACGCTGGGACGCTGATTGGCGCAAGTATCCTGGTTTGTGCGCACAAATTTCTTCAAGGAAATCCTGCTCCCGATTCCCAGGTATAGTGCTTCATCTTTTTCATTGAGTGCTTTTAATTCGATGTAGGAGGAGGTAACATTAACCACAGTGGCATCAAATGGCGCCACAGCGATATCTGAGGTATCCATGGTAGCGATCTTTTCCATTCCGGTACCCACTATTGGAGCCTGGGGGTTGATCAAAGGCACTGCTTGACGCTGCATGTTTGAGCCCATCAGAGCGCGGTTTGCATCATCATGCTCCAGAAAAGGAATCATGGCTGCGGAAACCGATACCATTTGTTGCGGTGCCACATCCATAAATTGGATTTCCTGGGGCGATACCTGGATATATTCACCTTTATCACGGGCAAATACCATCTCATCTATAATTTGGCGATTGTCATCCAAGTGAATATCGGATTGAGCGATGATGTATTTCTCTTCCTCGGCGGCATCCATATATACATATTCATCACTCACCATACCATCGATAACCTTGCGGTAAGGAGTTTCCAGAAATCCCAAGGGGTTGATCCGGCTATAGATTGCGGGAGAGACGATGAGACCGATATTGGGACCTTCTGGAGTCTCAATCGGGCACACACGTCCATAGTGAGAAGAGTGGACGTCTCGCACTTCAAATCCAGCCCGATCCCTGGTGAGTCCGCCAGGACCCAAGGCAGAGAGTGCGCGTTTATGCCGCAAACCAGCCAAGGGATTGGTCTGCTCCATAAATTGGGAAAGCTGACCGGTAAGGAAGAATCCCTGTACCACATTGATCAAGGCATTGCTATTTACCAGGTCATGGACGGTGATCTCATCGATATTGGATATCGCCATGCGTTCCTGAATGATGCGGGACACCATAGAGAGTCCGATATTGTACTGTTCTTGTATGAGTTCACCAACCGTGCGAACCCGACGATTGGCGAGATTATCTATATCATCAATCTTATCTTTGTCGTGATAGATGTTGATCAGGGTCTTAAAGATATGCACAAAGTCTTCTACAGTAAGAGTCATGATGGACATATCAACGTCTATTCCCAGGCGGGTATTGATCTTATGCCTGCCTACTTTGCCGAGGTTATAGCGCTTTTCATTAAAGAACATGCGGTCAACCAGGATTCGAGCAGCTTCCAAGGGAGCGTCTTCGCCGGGACGGATCAGGGTATAGATCTTTTTGAGAGCTTCTTCCTGATTTGTAGTAGGGTCTTTGGCGATAGTATTTTCCAATACCTTCCGGGCAATCTCAAAATCGTAGTCTATCACTTCCACTTTTTTGATCTTGTGCTCTGCCAGGATTTTAATCAGAGTATCGTTGATCTGTTCGTTGGCAAAGGCTATTGGTTCTTCGCTTCCTTCTACTTTGATATCCTGGAAGAGGTGTTGGTTTTTGGCCTCCGCCAAATTTTTAATTTCGCTTTGGTAAAAGGTTTTTCTCAGATCGTGATTTGTTGACATGCCAATGGCGCGTAAGAGGGTGGTAACCGGCATCTTGCGGCGTTTATCGATATGGACAAACATCACATCGTGAATATCAATATCAAATTCCAGCCACGAACCGTTGTAAGGTATTACCTTAGCGGAATACAAGGTTTTCCCCGAGGGATGCTTTTCTTCCGAGAAAAATACCCCCGGCGAACGCTGTAATTGAGAGATAATGACACGTTCTGCGCCATTCACAATGAAAGTTCCCTGTTCTGTAACCAAGGGAATTTCGCCCAGAAAGACGTCTTGTTCCAGGGTATCCTTGTGCTCGCGACCGGTTTCGGTGTTTTCATAGACCGTGAGACGCAATTTTGCTTTGAGGGGAGCCTGATAGGAGAGATTCCGCTCACGACATTCGTCTATGGTATACTTTTCCTGTAATACATTGTATTCGATGAATTCCAGCAGGAAATTGCCTTTATTATCTTCGATGGGGAAGATGGATTCGAATACAGCCTGTAGTCCTTGTTTGGCTCTACGCTGGGGATGCACATCTTTCTGTAAAAATTCATTGAAGGAATCCACTTGCATCGCGAGCAGATTCGGAATCTCTACTTCGGGAATGCCCAGTTCAGCAAATCTTCCGGAGATACGGGAATAACTTTTGATCTTTCTCAAAAGCTCACTCCTTTGTGTCTTTGTGACACATACGGTAGGGGTTAGTACTTTGCAATTTTAACGCTTCTAGCCAGCGGCTCATAGTATTGTCTGTTGTATCAGCATTTGAGACATGCGAGGGGAGCATCGGTTGGTCAAGCCAATTAGTCCAAAAAAAGTCCTGCTGGACTTTTTTTGGACCTATTATTTGGCCATAAAGCCGATTACTTGAGTTCGACAGTTGCGCCAGCGTCTTCAAGTTTTTTCTTTGTGGTTTCGGCTTCTTCTTTGGTTACTTTTTCAGCAATCGCTTTAGGTGCGCTATCTACCAAGTCTTTAGCTTCTTTGAGGCCGAGATTGGTAAGTTCGCGTACTACTTTGATTACGTTGATTTTCTTTTCACCAGGACTGGTGAGAATCACATCAAATTCACTCTGCTCTTCTTGTTCTTCCGCAGCGCCACCGGCAGGAGCAGCAAAAGCGGCCACAGGAGCAGCGGCAGAAACGCCAAATATCTCTTCCATTTCTTTGACTAGTTCAGAAAGCTCAAGAACGGTCATTTCTTTAATCAGGTCAATTACTTGTTGTTTTTTATCGGACATCTTTCCTCCATCGGATATATGAATATTATTTTATTAGCTGGCATCAGCTTGTTTGTCTTTGATGGCTTCAACCGCATACAAGAATTTGCGGATTATGCCGTGGTTTACTGCCATGAATCCGGTAAGCGGAGCAGTCATGCTGCCCAGCGCTTGAGCCAGGAGTTCGTCGCGGCTGGGAAGTGTAGCCAGAGCGTCAAGCTCTTTGGGGCTGACTATGTGTCCTGCCACATATCCGACTTTAAAACTAGGGTAGCCGGCATCTTCCATCATTTCGGTTTTGAACTTAGCGAGTACG
The DNA here is from genome assembly GCA_029982875.1 of Candidatus Cloacimonadota bacterium. Classification (GTDB taxonomy): domain Bacteria; phylum Cloacimonadota; class Cloacimonadia; order Cloacimonadales; family Cloacimonadaceae; genus UBA5456. Next base: position 11,259 of record JARRCD010000051.1, read on the forward strand.
CGGGCTGGAGAGACCTCATCATCGAGGGAAATAGCCACCGCAGTGGGGCCCGTTAGATATTCATCCAGCTCTGTTATGCCAAGTTCGTGTAAGGCAATTTTCAATAAGGTGTTTTTCTGCACCAGGTAATCCACATGATCCGTGCGGTAGCGATGGCGCAGTTCATTCACCTGTTCGATGTTTATTCCCTTGTAATCCACTAGTACAATCGCTTTTGCATCTCGTAGTCTTGCGACCAGGTTCTTTACTATGTCCAGTTTATATTGTTGAACCATTTACTTTGCCTCCCTTTAGCTCTTTGAGGCCAAGGTTGCGCTTGCGACCTGTAGTTTAATGCCGGGTCCCATGGTTGTACACAGGGTGATGCTCTTGATAAAGACGCCTTTCAGGGTAGCGGGGCGTTCTTTGAGTACTGCCGCGAGGATGGCTTTGAGATTGTCTCTTAAGTGTTCTTCCGGGAAGCTAATCTTCCCTGCCGGGATATGCAGATTGGCAAATTTATCTACCCGATAAGTTACTTTTCCGCCTTTGGATTCTTCCACGGCTTTGGCTACATCCATTGTTACAGTCCCCACTTTGGGGTTTGGCATCAGTCCGCGCGGTCCGAGGATACGGCCGAGTTTTCCGATTCGTCCCATCAGGTTCGGAGTGGCGATTACCACATCAAAATCAAACCACCCACCGGTGATTTTTTCGATGAGATCATCCACCCCAACGTAATCGGCGCCAGCCTTGCTGGCTTCTTCTGCTTTGTCACCTTCAGCAAATACGAGAACACGCATGGTCTTTCCGGTTCCATGAGGCAAGACTAATGAGTTTCTGATCTGCTGATCTGCTTTGCGTGGGTCCACACCAAGATTGAAGTGAATCTCGAGGGTTTCATCAAACTTTGGAGCCGGCAGGCTTTTCAAGAGTTTGAGGGCTTCATCGAGATCAAATCTCTTTTGGCGGTCATACATCGCATAGGCGACTTTGTACCTTTTACTATGTTTCATTGAATCTCCTTATTATGAATACTATCTCCTGCCGCGGCAGCATCAGCCATCGATGGTGACGCCCATGCTCCGTGCAGTACCGGCGATCATACTCATAGCGGATTCAAGGGAATGGCAATTCATATCCTGGATTTTGAGTTCAGCTATCGTCTTTAACTGGGCTTGATTCAACTTTCCTACTTTAGCTATATTTGGAGTAGAAGAACCTTTAGCCAGTCCAGCTTCTTTCTTGATCAGAACGCTGGCAGGCGGAGTCTTGATCTCAAAGGTGAAAGATTTATTTTTGGCCACATAGATGACAACCGGAAATACCATTCCAGGCTGATCTTGGGTCTTCTCATTAAATTGTCTGCAAAATTCGGGAATATTTACTCCCACCTGACCCAAAGCCGGGCCTACCGGTGGAGCTGGAGTAGCTTTTCCCGCAGGAAGCTGCAATTTCAAAGTGGTTACGGCATCTTTTGGTTTTGCCATTGTATATTCCTCTTAATCTATATATTCTATTTTTTGATGAGTTCTACTTGGTTTCCATTCAGCTCAACCGGAGTTCTGCGACCAAAAACGGTTACATCAATCACGATTTTGTTGCCTTCATCTGCTGTCTTCTGGACGATGCCCTCAAAATCGGTAAAAGGCCCCGAGATCACTCGCACCATGTCGCCCGGCATATAAGAAAAGGTCTTAAAATCCCGATCCGGATCCGCTATACCCAATAAGCGGTCTACTTCTTCCTGAGAGAGAGCGATTGGTTCTTTGTGCTCTTTACTCATCCCCAAGAAACTGGTAACGCCAGCCAAACCCAAGATATAGGTCTTGAGTTCCGGGCTCATCTCTGCTTCCAGAATCACATAACTTGTAAAAACTTTACGATCCCGTTCTATCTTCTTGCCATCTCTGATAATAAAGGTCTTGCGCACGGGAACCAAGATCTGTCCGACTGCTTTTTCTAATTCAGTCCCTTTCAGACCCTTTTCGATCGCGGTCTTGACCTTGTTTTCAAAACTGGAGTAGGTATGCAGCACATACCATTTTTTAGCCACTGAACCCACCTCTTAAAACAGTAATTCCAAGATTTTCGAAAAGCCAAAATCAACTACGGACAAAAAGACTCCCACGATGACAGACATCACGATGACTACCAAGGTACCTTCTTTTAGATCGTCCCGGCTGGGCCAGCTTACCGATTTCATCTCGGAACGTACATCGCGGAAAAAGCGACTTACATTTGCAAATTTCATGTTTTCACCAAATACCTGTTTAAGCTCTTGCTGCAGATCTCATGTGGCAGGACAGGCAGGAATCGAACCCGCAACCCCCGGTTTTGGAGACCGGTGCTCTACCAGTTGAACTACTGTCCTGCAACATATTTTCTATAGCGGCTTAACGCTGCTTATGATTTGTGTGTTTGCGGCAGTTGGGACAGAATTTCTTCAGTTCCATTCTGTTCGGGTGCTTGCGTTTGTTGCGCGTGGTCGTATAATTACGATTTTTGCATTCTTCGCAAGCCAGGATGATAATATCTCTCATCTTTTTTTTCCGATCTGCTTTACTCTATAATTTTGGATACCACACCGCTTCCGATGGTGTGTCCACCTTCACGGATAGCGAAGCGAAGTCCCTGCTCCATAGCAATCGGGGTGATGAGTTCTGCTGTGATTTCCACATTGTCACCAGGCATTACCATTTTGACGCCTTCCGGAAGCTCTAAAGTCCCGGTAACGTCTGTGGTGCGGAAGTAGAACTGCGGGCGGTAACCGCTTTGGAACGGTTTGTGACGTCCACCTTCTTCTTTGGTGAGGATGTAGGTCTGACCTTGGAACTTGGTATGCGGAGTTATGGATTTGGGTTTGGCCAATACCATACCGCGTTCCACATCGTTCTTAGCAAAGCCGCGTAGCAAAACGCCAATATTGTCGCCAGCCTGTGCTTCATCCAAAAGCTTACGGAACATCTCTACTCCGGTGCAGGTAGTTTCCACGGTTTCACGGATACCAACGCGTTGGACCTTATCGCCAACCTTGATAACCCCGCGCTCCACACGACCGGTAGCCACTGTGCCACGACCAGGAATGGAGAATACGTCTTCCACAGGCATGAGGAAGGGTTGATCCACAGCACGGTCTGGCAATGGAATATAAGAATCCACAGCATCCATCAAAGCTTGAATCTGGGCCTCAGCTTCCGGATCCCCATTCAAACACTTCAGGGCTGAGCCGCGGATCACGGGAACTTCGTCGCCAGGGAATTCATATTTGTCCAAAAGTTCACGAACTTCCATCTCGACCAGATCAAGCAGTTCTTCATCATCAACTAAGTCGCATTTGTTCATGAATACTACGATTGCAGGCACACCCACCTGACGGGCCAGCAGAATGTGCTCGCGAGTCTGAGGCATAGGCCCATCATAAGCGCTTACCACCAAGATAGCTCCATCCATCTGAGCAGCACCGGTGATCATGTTTTTTATGTAATCAGCATGACCAGGGCAGTCAACGTGAGCATAGTGGCGTTTCTCCGTCTCATACTCTACGTGTGCGGTAGCGATGGTAATACCACGAGCTTTTTCTTCGGGTGCGTTGTCGATACTGTCGAAGGAACGGAAACTGGCTCCGCCCTTCTTACTGAGGTAAAGGGTAATCGCCGCGGTGAGCGTGGTCTTACCATGGTCAATGTGACCAATCGTACCAATATTTACGTGTGGCTTGGTACGTACGAATTTCTCTTTTGCCATTGTTCCTCCTGGAATTTCTTCCATGTCCTTGTTTATTCGCTATAAAATAGGTAAGTTTGTGGGTTGCTATCTCCCCAAACTCAAACTTTAATAATGGAGCTCAAGACCGGATTTGAACCGGTGACCTCATCCTTACCAAGGATGTGCTCTACCTGCTGAGCTACTTGAGCCTATTGATCCGCCACCTCAAAAAGGGTGACAAAAAAATGGAGCGGGAAACGGGGTTCGAACCCGCGACCCTCAGCTTGGAAGGCTGATGCTCTAGCCAACTGAGCTACTCCCGCTAAGAGCTAAATGGTGGAGAGGGGAGGATTCGAACCTCCGAAGTCGTCTGACGACAGATTTACAGTCTGTTCCCTTTGGCCGCTCGGGAACCTCTCCACTTTAATGGAGCCGATGAAGGGAGTTGAACCCCCAACCTATTGATTACAAATCAATTGCTCTGCCATTGAGCTACATCGGCGTCAGGTTTCGCCAATCAATTTGACTCGCCACTTTTTGTCAACATCTTTTTTTCTGGCTCACTCTATACGCTTCTTATCATCGTATCTGTAACCTCATTTCTCAAGTACCTTTTTCTGTCAATTAAAAAAGACAATTGCCCCATTTTACTCCTGATTTTTAGATCGGGAATTCCTGATGGCTCGCCTGGAATCTATAGCCAGGATTTCCCCTAACCGAAGTTGAGCAAATATTCTTCTAACGTATTGATACATAGACTCCGATTTTTATTTTGGGCACTAAACTCTACGCTTTGACTTTGCGTATGATTTGGTTTTTTGAGACCTTTTGATGCGCGTCCAACTCATATGGATATC
>JARRCD010000052.1 GCA_029982875.1 Candidatus Cloacimonadota bacterium
GGCACTACTTTTGCTATTTTGGAGCAATTATGCCATCTTGACGTATTCTGTATTATGCTGTTATACAAGAAGTAACAAAATATAGCCCTTCATCATAACCAGCCATTTTAACCCAAAAAGGTAGTAAAAAAATAGCCAAATGGTAAAGTTCGGCCAATAAGATCGCTTGAGCATTACGCCTGCGAGGCGTAATGGTGGAGCAATGCCAGGCAGGGAGAATTGGCGTTTTGGCGTTTTGAGGTTCACGCAGATCAAGAACGCAGATTTGTATCTCCCTCATACCGTGTCCAATGTTCGCATAATGAAGCCCTACCAGGCGCGACTGCTCACCCATTAATTCCTTTATTCAAGTCAGTCATTTCGTTTTTATGGAGCTTATTGCTGGCAATGTGTCCTGGATTTATTTGATCTTATAGCGTTTGATCCGGCGGCATAGGGTAGATTCGCTCATATTGAGCAATTTGGCGGCTGTTTTTTGTTTGCCGTCGGTTTTTTGCAGGGCTTCGATGATGCGCTGTTTGTCCAGATCTTTGATATTGTGTTCGATCAAGCTTCCCCGCAGGTGTTTATCGCGCTTAAAGGCATCGATATTATCCAGGATAGCGGCGGTCCAAACAGGTTCATAATAGAGGATAAAGATGCGTTCAACGATGTTTTTTAACTCGCGGACATTGCCAGGGAAGCGGTAGGTACTGAGTCTTTCATAAAAAGAATCGCGGATTTGAGGTAATCGCTTGGAGGTCTCGCGGGCAAAATTGCGGGCGAAGATTTCCACCAGTTGGGGGATATCTTCCAGGCGCTCCCGTAGGGGTGGGATGAAGATTTCGAGAGTATTGAGCCGATGCAGTAAATCCAATCTGAATTTACCTTCTTCCAACATCTGCAAGGTGTCATGATTGGTGGCGGCGATGATCCTGCACTTGATATCTCGGGGCATATCTTTGCCGAGGGGAGTATAGGTCTTGGTATCGATAGCGTGCAGGAGTTTGGCTTGGAAATCCAGAGGTATATCGTAGATATCATCGATAAAGAGGGTACCTTCGGCGGCTTGTTCAAAGAATCCTTTTCTATCCTTATTGATCCCAGTTTGTTCTCCTGCAGCGGCGCCGCAGAAATCTATTTCAAACAAAGAGGCCGAGATGGCGGCGCAATTGGCCAAAACAAAGGGCTGGTTTTTATCTGGAGAACTATAGTGTATCATTTGGGCTACCATTTCCTTGCCGGTTCCGCTTTCCCCGCGGATCAGTACCGAAGCGTCACGGTGCATTGAGGCATATACGGCGCTATCTATCACTCGTCGGGCGGCTTGGGACTTGCCGGTAAAGCGGGTAGCCTGCCGCTTTGAAATCTCGTTCAAGAGCTCTTCATACTTTGCCCGGATTGTCTTTGAATCTGCCATGATCTCTTTGAGTTTTTGATCCGAAAGATGGCTTTGACTTTGCTGTATTTGAGTGATATAGCGTTGATTGAGCTCATCCAGTTTGTTCAGGACGGCGAATCCTCTCAGATAGTCTTGGCGGACCTGATAGTAATAGCCCAGCGCCCGGGTGACCTGAATCTCTTGCTCCAGTTTGTGATGCTGTTTGTAATACTGAGCGGCCTTTTTAAGGCGATCCAGGGCTTCATCCCAGCGCTTGAGTGAGATCATCGAAAGAGCAATATTGGTACTGAGATTTACCTGCATTGCCCCTAAGTTTTTACCCTGAATCAGTTTCTCGGCCTGCAGTTGATACTGCAAGGCTTCTCTGCCTTGATTCAGGTTATTCAAAGCAGTGGCCAGGTTGTTATATATATCAAATTGAATCTGGGATAAATCAAGCTCTGAGGCCTTTAGCGCAGCCAGGCTCTTTTGATAAAACAACACTGCCGCCTGATAATCTTTTTCGCTGGTTTTGAGGATGCCGTAGTTATAGTTCAGTTTAACCTCAAAGATTGGTAGACGTAACTGCGCAATGAGCCGTTGAGCCAGTTCGTAAAAATTCTCAGCCACCTCATAACGGTGCAGATTGGCGCAATTTGCGACAATATCCATGCACAATTCCAGGGAACACAGGCTCAGCTGATATTGAGCACTCAGATCGTATGCTGCACTCTGATAATTGAGCGCCAGATCATATTTGTGCAGCGCAGTGTAAATCGATCCCAGCCAGGCTAAAAGGGAGTAGCGAAAATAGGGGTCATCAGCCTTGGCAATGGAGCTGGCAATTTCTTCTACTTGGGCTTCCACATCGTTCATTTTCTGGTAAAAAGTGCTGATATTCTCAGCCTTTACGAGGAGGCGGATGATTTCGTTTTTGCTCTTCTTGACCCGGATATAAGCTTCGTCCGTAAAGCTCTTTTGCGACTGATAATCTCCCTTGAGGGCACAGGCCTTAATAATGGTCAGCAGATTCAGCATTTCCAAATCAATTAGAGACCGCTCTTTGAGTTCCTGATTCAGCTGCAGAGCTTTTTCCAGAGCAGCATCCACGTTGAAAACCGAAAGCAAGGCCTTGGCTTTGCTAATCCTGATCGCCAGGATTTCCATCTTACTGAAGCCGCTGTCTGTCTCGTTTATAGATAGATAGATTACGGGATCGCGTGACATAAGCAGATACTGATGTAACACTGAGTTTAGCAAATCTATATCCATAATTCCTTATCCTCCTTAACGATATTACAAGTGTTTCAGCAAGTATATATTTGTCAATCTATATTTCATTTTCGCAAGAGCAGATAGATGAAGAAGGGACAACCAATTGCTGCCGTAATTACACCTACCGGAAGCTCAATGCCACTCAAGTTTTTAGCCAGGAAATCCGCCGCCAAGAGAAAGGATGCACCAAAGAAGAGAGAGCCCGGATAGATGCTTTTTTGATTGCTAAAACCCATGAGACGCATAATATGCGGCGTGATTAGTCCCACAAAACCGATGATGCCGGCATAAGAGACGATGATGCCGACGATCAGGGAAGTGATAAAAAAGATCTGCTGCCTGAGCTTGTGAACCTCGATGCCCACACTGGCAGCATAGAGATCGCCCGAGCTCATGATATCCAGCGCCCGGCTCTTGAGAAACAACCAAATCAGCAAGATGAGGATGATAGCGGAAAGAACGAGGAAGAAACGGTATTCCGCATAGCTGAAGATGCGCCCCAGATTGCCCATCAAAGTGCCCAGGATCAATACGGTATCCTCGCGTTTGAGATACATCATCAGCGAGATGGCGGAAGAAAAAAACATCCCTACGATTACTCCGGCAATGATCAAGCGAGCCCGATCAAACGAGCCATTTTTCTGCGCTAAACGCCAAACTAAGAGCATGGTAAACAAGGCGCCTAAAAATCCCCCTAAGGGCCTGAGAACCAGGAGTCCGATACTGGCAAAGAGGATGGAGCCAAAGGCCGCACCGGAAGAAATCCCCAGGACATAGGGCTCGGCCAGAGGATTGGCCAGCATGAGCTGATACACGGAACCAATGGCGGCCAGACTCATACCGGTAAGCAAAGTCAGCACCAGACGCGGGATCCGCACCTGCCAGATGATGCCTGGGCTGGGATTTGCCCACAACAGGTACAGGATAATCAAGGCCAAACTACTCAAGCCGGAGAAAGTTAAGATCAGGGTCCTTTTCACTGAGTTTTGCTCCGCCACAATTGATAGATCTCCTGTAAGCGCAGCATTCCGTCTATGCTGCGTGGCCCCGCACGCTGGATCAGATCCGGATGAATATCAGCTTCAGTAAAGATCATCGCATTTCTGATTGCCGGTATATCTCCCCATCCTTTTCGCGCTCTGATATTTGGGATAGTATCTCTGGAGAAGCAGATGATGATATCGGGCGCGGCTGAAATTATCTCTTCCGCTTTGACGCGGGCATAATCACGTTCCAAGCTGCTGAAGATATTATCACCTCCGGCAGTCTCAATCAGCTTTCCCACAAAGGAATCATCGGCTACGCTCATCAGAGGATCGCGATAGATCTCCAGATATACTTTCGGTTGGGGCAGATTAGCTGCTGCGGCTTGGATGCCTTGAATCCGGGTCCGAAGAGAATCAGCTAAAGCGGCTGCTGCAGCTTGCCGACCGATGATTTCGCCGATGCGGATGATTTCGGATTGCAATTCCGCCAAAGACTTGGGATATGAGCTTACTACCCGGATTCCCAGTTTTTGCAGATCATATGCGATGGCTTCCTGTTCCAAAGCACTGGTAAAAACTATCTCGGGATTGAGCTTAAGTACTTCCTCTACTTTGATCGCCCCAAAATTGCCCACGATCTTTTTATCCAGCAATTGCGGAGGATATGAGCATTCAGCGGTAATGCCCACAATGCTTTCCGTAGCGCCCAAAGCAGAAATTATCTCAGCCAGCTCGGGGGAAAGCACTACATAACGATCTTTGCCGGCCTCAGGCTGCTGAGAGCAAGACATAAGCCCGCTCACGAAAAGGAGTAAGATCCAGATGCCACGGATGTATCTCATAAAACCTCGTCTTCTATTAGGATGTAACTGCTCTCATAGCCTTGGGATAGGCAATTTCTGTCAAGCTCAATCTGCATTGCCAGGCTGGTAAAACTATCGGCAAAGCTTTTTGTATAGCGAGGGCCATGAAGAGACCTTCGCTCTGTGTATAACGCATAACGCATAACGCATAACGGATAACCTCTCCTTAATAAAAAAATCTGTGAAATCCGTGTAATCTGTGTGAGACCTTCGCTGTGTGTATAACGCATAACGCATAACGCATAACGCAAAACGGATAACCTCTCCTTAATAAAATAATCTGTGAAATCCGTGTAATCTGTGTGAGACCTTCGCTGTGTGTATAACGCATAAGGAAAGCGGCCTATGATGGTTGTGTTTTTGAACAATCCCGCAGTGAGATCAGGGTCAAGCACAAAAAAAGGACTTGACTAAATAGTGCTTTAAAATATAAGGAAATAAAGTTTTTAATCATGGGGATCAAGATGCCTAAGGATAAAAAAGAAATCGATCTTTTGCTGGATGAGATTTGCTCGCTGGAACGCGAAGCAGCTCTACAAAAGTATCAGGAAGTGGAAGCCTACCTTAAATCTATAGATGAAGACGAAAACCCCGGGGAATATGTCCGAGTCTTATTAGGTATGGCCAAATTCTGGATCTTTGCCAAAGATATCGATAAGATCTTTAGCCTGATGGCCAAAGCTGAGGTTTTGGCCCAAAAATACGATCTGCATGATGTAATGCTCAATATAAAGTCCGCCACGGCTGTTGCTTACAGTATGAAGGGAGACAATCTTAAAGCTATCTATATCTGGGAAGAAATACTGGAAGAGCTCGAAGAGGGTGACCCGATGTGGTATAATGTTGCCAATAACCTCGTGATAGCCTATAGTAGTACCAAACAATTCACCTGGGCTGTAGATCTTTCTTACAAGGTGCTGGAGTTTTTGGATCAAAAAGATGAGGATAATAAGGAGCTCAGAATCTCCATCCTCCTCAATCTCGCCAATGCCTACCGTCCTCTGAAAAAATATGAGAAATCTCTGGAAGTATATGCCGAAGCTCTCAATCTGGCAAAAGAGCAAAAGAAAGATTACTATCTTAGCTATATCTATATAAACATATGCAGCACTCTCTCCGAACTGCATCGCTATGAGGAAGCGCTGGAATATGCCTATAAAGCTTTAGAGTATCACGAGAAGTATTTTTCGGTGGAACACATAGCGGAGACTTACACCATCATAGGTAATACCTTGCTGCAATGCAAGCGTTATGAGGAAGCAGAAGAATATCTCCAGCGGGCTCTCGAGCGCTTTAGCAAGACCAATGAAGCTCAGATTGCGAATACTCATCTCAATATGGGAAGCCTGTATCTGGAGACCGAGAATTTTGCAAAAGCCTTTGAACATGCAAAGAAAGGCTATGATCTGTCTCAGTCTTTGGAGGTAGCCCAACTCAAGGTAAACGCTACCCGGATGATGGGTGATTATTACGCACGCATCGGAAATTATAAAGAGGCTACAAAGTATTACCAAACCCTGGATGACATGGTGGAAGAGCAATTTAAAGAACTCAGTGAAAAGATGATCTCCAAACAGGAAGCTGAGTATCTGCGGCGCAAGATTGAAGAACAGGGAGAATCATATCGGCTCAAAAACATCGCCTTGGAAGCTTCCAATATCCTGATCAACATGCAATCTAAGGAACTGCAAAAAAGTAACAATGAACTGCACAGCTCTCTGGAAATGCTCAATCGTCTGATTTCGGTGATCTCTCACGATGTGCGCGGTCCGGTTGCCAGCTCGGCCGCGGCGTTGCGTATGATCCTGAATTCCGAGATCGACGAGAATACCAAGCAAGAATTGCTCAAGCACATGCTGGATACTCTGGATTCCACAGCGGATTTGCTGACCGAGATCATGATCTGGATAGAATCCCGGAGCTATACCTCAAATATTATACGTCTGATGCGTGAGGTGGATATCAATCCTCTGATCAAAGAAGTGGTAAAACTCTATAAGACTCAGATCATCCAAAAACAGATCAGCCTCAAGCTGGATTTACGGGATGAAGGTTGTCTGGCTTTTACTGAGCCCAATACCCTGAAGATTGTGCTAAGGAACATCTTGAGCAATGCCGTGAAATTTACCCCGGAAAAGGGAGAGATCCGCGTTTTCTGCGGGTATGATCAGGATAAGGTACAGATTCGCATCAAGGATAGCGGTAACGGCCTGAGCCAGGAAGAGATCAAGCAATTGCTCAATCACCAGATCCGTTCTCAATCCGGTACTTTCCAGGAAATCGGGATGGGATTGGGGCTAAGACTGAGTTTGGGCTATCTCAAGCTGCTGGAGGCAGATTTGCAAATAGAAAGTGCACCCCAGCAAGGGGCTGAATTCATTATCTCTATCCAGCGCAAGCAATAACTTGGCCTATTGATCTAAGTCAGCGCTGCAGTAAAGCAGGCGCAGCCGGGGCTCAGCTCTAAAATAAATCCAGCTGCAGATAGAGCTTTTCCAAGCTGAATCCCGCAAAAGCAGGCAAGGCGGATAAAGCTCTTGCATAGCTGTCCAGCTGCTCCTTTTCGGAGATAGCGCCGGTCTTGTAATCCACTATCACTGCTTCTTTGGTAGCCGTATTTAACATCAACCGGTCAATCCGATAGTGTGCAATCTCAAACTCATTAAAGATCTTATCATACTTTTCCGCAAAGAGGAAGCTATGCCGACGCAACTCGGTGGTCAGGCGCTCAAATATGCGCTTTAGCTTTGAGAGCGGCACTAACGAGCCATAGCGGTTTATGCATTGCCGCTTCGCTTGAGCATGCTCATCGGGGCTGTCATAATAGATGAAACTAAGGTAATAGTGCACGATATCCCCCCAGAGAGCCTGGCGTTTTTCCAGATACACGGTTTTGTAATCAAGGCCCGGAATCTGTTCCACAGCAAGGACATTCTCCCAATTTAAAGCTGCATAATCACAGAGCCGGGGCTCGGGGGTGACGGTCGCGGAGTCTGACTCTTTCGTCTTCTCCTCATCTTTCGGGGTATAGTGATTTTGCTGGATGTATATTCCATCGGCGTTGGGGGTGGTATTCTGAAAATAGCACATACAGGCATTAGCCAAAATCATGGGCAGCGAAAGAGCTTCTTCATTTTGCTTTTTAGCGTGATAATCCGGCCAATCCTGAGAGCCTTCGTAGCTAAAGCAGATATGCAGGTGTTGTTTAGCTCGCGTAAATGCTACATACAGGGTATTGAGCTCTTCCAGCAGCAAGCCCTTTTCCTTTTCCTGCCATAGCTTGGCTGCCGGCGAGTATTTTAGGATATCTTGGTAATGATAGCTGAGAGCATAGCCAGAGATATCATGGAAGCTCTCATCCAGGTATTGGATAGCCCAATACAAGTTCTTATCCGAGCTCCGGTTACGGGACAGATCATAATATATAAATACTCTGTCAAATTGCAAACCCTTGGATTTGTGGATGGTGAGCAGCTGCATGCCTGTATCTTCTTCCACACTCACCTGTGTAAAAGCATCCTGCTTTGCATTAGCCTGCACATATTCCAGAAAATCCGGGATGCCTATTCCTGCTTGAGCTTGATTGAGCTCCCAATCATGCGCAAGGTTCAAAAAAGCTTGCAGATTCAGATAGTCTCGTTCCGGGAAGAGGTCAGGCTTAATAGCAACCAGATTGATGATCTCCCGTAGAGCGGAATACGGCCCTTGCTGCGCGTGCGTCTGGGCTAAAGCAAGCAGTTCGTCAATGGGACTGAGGTCGTCCAGAGCAAGCGAACAGTTAGTGGAGCCCTCCTTTTTGCAATGTTCATACTCCGCGATCCGATCCAGCAGTTGCTTGAGAATCTCACTTTTTAAGAGCAGAAAATCCGAACGCAAAAAGGCCAGGAAGTCTAACCAATCCCGGTAGCAGACAAATCTCAACCAATGCAGCAATGCACTTACCAGATGATGCGTAATAATCGAGGCACTGGGCTGGAAGACACCAGTTTGCTGATGCTCTTCCAGCAGCAACTGCAATTCTTCCAGTTGCTTGCCTTTACGACACAAGATGGCAATGGATTCCTCTTTTTGATTTTTCAAGGCCGGGAGCACCATCTTTTCGATAAAGAACCGGTAGCTATCGGATACTCCCCCATCTCTTCTGCTATGTCCCAAGCATTTGAGCTCGATAGTAGTAGAAATCTTGCCCACCGCAGATTTCACTTCCGGATAAGACCACTGCATATTATGCTGAGATAAATGAGCCTGCAGAGCGGCATCCGTAAAGATCTTGTTGATAAAATCCATCATGTCATCTCCCGCCCGCCAGGAGCTGGTCAGGGCTTCAATCTCAACTTCCTGCAAAGAGGGGATAATATGCTTCAGAAAGAGCAGTAAATCCCGCTCTCCGCCCCGCCAGCCAAAGATAGATTGCTTTTCATCGCCTACCACCACAATCCCGCCTATTTCTTTGCTCCCATAACCGGAGCAGATTTCTTCCATGATCGGACGCAGAGTGTTAAACTGGATGAGTGAGGTATCCTGAAATTCATCAATCAGCATAAACCTGGTGCGGTGGCTGAGGAATTCGTAAAACTCCGTAGCCGCCGTTTCATCGCTGAGATCGAAGGTGGGAGGTTCGGGACTGAAAAGCGCTTCAAAGGTAAACCAGGCGATATCCTGGTAGGTCATATTTTTATAACGGTAGATCAGGCGGTCATATTCCAGAAGGATTGTTTCCCAAAGCTGCAAGATCTCATCTTGTTCCGGAATAAAATACTCATGATAAAGCTTTTCCGCCAAAGCGAGCAAGACCTCATCCTGCAGAGCGCCAAGATAATCACGTGCTGTCTTGGGGATGAGATTCTTCTTATACATACCTTTTGAGCAGATCACCTTAAACAGACTCATGGCATCAGATGATCTTTTTAGCAAAGCCTGAACCATAGTTTTCAGCCCTGCCGGCTCAGAGATCTCATCCGGCAGAAGCTGGGAAAAATCCTTCTTGAAATATTTGGCAAATTCAGCCTTGTCCCTGGCTACACAGATTTGCTGCAAGCCTTCTCCAAAGTCGTTAAAAGCCTGCTCAAAATCGTGCTGGGCAGGTAGAGATGCATATTGATTTTGAGGACAGCGCTGGCGGATCAGATAATAAATCCAGCGGTTATCGATCATGCTCCGGAAGAATTCAGCATAATCATCCAAACTGCGCCGCACCTTCCGCACCAAGATTTTATCTACCCGATCCCGAAACTCCGGACTCATCAGATGATTCATCAGATAGGGCAAACGCTTAGCGACCGCATCCGTATCCAATTCATAGTCATCTATGCTGCGCAGGGGACGCACGATATTACGAAAGATGCTGCTGGTAAAGCTATCAATGGTCATCACCTGCAGATTTCTTTGATCTGCGGAAATCTCCAGAAAGGCAGAAAGCAGGATGTTTTGCTCCTTGACGCTGAGGCCTTGGGAATCTCCCGCCACATATTTGCGCAAGTCCTGAGCGAGTTCACCCTGCGGATTCTTCAGCAATTCTTGCAATTGGGACATAATGCGCTCTCTGATCTCGGAGGTAGCTTTGCGGGTAAAGGTCAGTGCCAAGACTGCATCCAGGCTAAAATCCGGATGTTGCTGATAATATTGCAGGATCAAACTGATATATTCCAAAGAGAGACGATAGGTCTTACCGGTGCCGGCACTGGCGGAGATGATGCGATTTTGAAATTTAGTCATGAGAAGCTCCCTCCAGGTAGATATCGCTGCGGGTAATAGGCTGCAATATCCTCTTATATTGAGATTTTTCGGCTATTTTATAGCCCGAGGCAAGGCAAGTATTCAAACTATCCACAATAGTGGCAAGGTATTTTGCCCTTTTTTCATCGTTAACCGTGTGCTCGCTATCGATGTGCATATCCAGAATCTGCCAGAAATATGAGCTGATCCTGCCTTGCAGCGAGGGATCATTGATCAGATAATAAAACCATTCATAGAACATCAGCTGCTCTTCATGAGCGCTTCCGGTCTTAAAATCCAGGATGATCCTGGTGCTTGGAGTTTCTATCCGCAGGTCTGCCCTGCCGCGGATATAGACCTGATAGCTTTGCCCTTCATATTCTGTCTCACAGAGCTTTTTGTAATCCAACTCTTCTTCGCTCATATATCGCCTTTCCGGCAGCAGCGTAAAGCTCTGATTAGCTAAACGAAGGCGCAGAAAGCGATGGTAAAACTCCTGGAGCGAATCTGCCAGGCAGGCACTAATGATGGCACTGAGGAATTCCTCATTGTAATTCTTGGGAATCTTGTAGTAAAATTCCTGGCTCTGGATGATCTGCTGCAAAGCCAGGCGCAAGGCCTCATCATTTTCAAATAGCGGAGCCAGACTCTGGGGGCTGGCGTGCTTACTGGGCACTTCACCCAGGATTTCCGCAAAATAAGCATGCATCAGAGAACCAAACAAGCTGGGGCTGATATTTTCTGTCAATTCTGCCTTACGGGGCTTGAGCCCTGATTTTACCGAGACATACCAGGCAAAGGGGTTGTTGATCAACAGGCTGAGTTCATAACTGCTTTGCTTAATGATATGCTCTGTGCCAAAATCCCGCTGCGGGTCTGCCGGAATAGTCCAAAAGGAAGAATCAGCAGGTAATTGAAAGAACCCAGCTGCTTTGATCCGCTGCAGAAGCGGATGCATATGCAAATCTTGCCAGCTCTGGAATACATTTTGGAAGGGAATCTTCATGGTGGGGGGCTCGCTGAGATCAGTAGCAACCAGCTCTTTAAGCTCTCCTACCAAGCTGCTCGGTTCGATGCCTTTGGCGCTGTTGCGATAGCAGAAGAGATCCACGCGTCGGGCGCAAAACACCAGCCGGAAGAAATAGTAACGTTCCCAGGCCCGGATAGTTTCGTAAGTGATCAGACCCAGCGTGGCGCGCTGAGATTCATTGAGCAGCCATACCGCCAGCGGAGCCTGCGGCAAGAGCCCTTCTTCCATCTGTAAAAAGGCGAGATGCTCAAATCTTCTGTTGCGGGCATCGAGCAGATTGCTTACTTCGCAGGAGGCAGAGCTTGGCTCTTGGGCTTGATAGTGCAGGGCTGTGGACTTCACAAAATCCAGCCACAAGCTGAAGATACCCGCTCCGCAGGGGGAGAAGATGGCCTCCCAATCCTTGACAATGCCCAGTTCTTCAACCGCACAGAAATTTGCCATTGCCGTCCAGATCTGGGGCAGGATGTCGGTTTTGCTCAGTTCATCGGCCGAGCAGAGCTTTTGAGGCTCAAGCAGCTCAGCAAAGAGCTGCGCCAGACCCTTGGTAGATTTGAGGTTGAGGATTTCGTTCACCATAGCAAACAGCTTTTGGGCGATGCGGGGTAAAAACTCATAGCTGGATTTGGGATCGACTAACCGATTAAATTGAGCTTCGCAGTCAAGATCCAGATATAGCACTTCCTTATCACTCAGACGAAAGAGCTCTCGCAGGAGTTTGTCTTGCCGCTCAGCATCCCATTCGTCCAGTAAAAGCGCCGGAAAACGCTGATCCTGCAGGTGCTTGATCAGGATACTCAAAGGCACAAAGCCCGGGGTATGAGTCTGGCTTTGCACCAACTCATTGAGAAAAGCAAGAAACTTATACCAGCAGCTACGCTTGATCGGGATTTGCCTCGGGGGACTCAATAGAGAGGGAGAGAACCATCCGGAATAGTCTTTTTGCCAAAACTGATTATCGATGATGATGGTGTGCTCCTCGGGATCCAGGGTAGCCAAGAGCCAAAGGGCATGTTGCTCTTCGTTATCACAGCGATACACGCTGATCTTGGGTTTTTCGCTGAGATTCTGATAGCATTTAGCCGGGTCAAAATCGGTTTTTGGCCAATTACTCTCATCCACATCGAGATTGTGATACAAGAGCCAGACCTCATTTTGGCTCTGCTCCAGGCAGCTGAGCAAATCTTGTTCTAACTGGCTATAATAGAATTGATTTACCAAAATTATGCGGTAGTTTTGATAGGGGATTGAGAGCTGCTCCAGCGGAGGATGAAAGATGCGGTCGTCAAAGCCCAATTCCCGGATCAGCTCATGGTAACGCTGCAATATTTGAGCAATCCGGCTGATATGCTGTTCCTGCCATTGCCGGAGATAAAGCTCGGACTTATCGATGAGCTGGGCGAGCTCGTTTACATCGCATCCGGCATCACTATATTCCTGCAAAAATTGGAAGAAGTTATTACCCCAAGCCACCACATCATTATAGCTTGGCAGATGAAAGTATTCTCTATCTTCGTTGCTCAATACCTGATACAAGGCAAGCAGCCGCTTTTCATCTTCGAGCTGAGGCAATTCCGAGGTCAAAAGCGCAGACTTGATATCCTCCATCGTGGTAAAAGTGATATCTTCAAAGTGCCAATTCGGTTCATAAGCCAGGCGGGCAAGATTGGCAGAAACTCGCGTGGGAAAGATCATGATGCAGCGATCGCAGGCATATTTCAGAGCTGCATCCAAGATGTTTTGCGCAAAACTGATAGTAATGAATTTCATGATTCTTCCTTATAATACTGGTGAAAACAGACGGCAGAGCGATTCTTTGCTGCGGATGAAGATGCCGCGTTTTGCAAAGTCCTCAAGTAGGATTTGCCGTGAATACATCAGATCCTGAGTGAAGGCATCACTGGCTTTGGCTACTAACTCGTCATCATAGATCAATGCGGTAAGCTCAAAATTATGGTTAAAACTCCGCAAATCCATATTGGCGGTACCAAAGCCTAAAACCTCATCATCCACAATCAGGATCTTGGCATGCATAAATCCCCGCGTGTACTCATATATCTCCACTCCCACCTCCAGCAACTCGTTGAAATAGGAATGGGAACCCCAATAGACTATCCAGTGATCGACTTTTGCCGGAAGGATGATCTGGACTTTAACGCCACTGATGGCAGCCGTTTTGAGAGCCATCAACAAAGATTCATTTAAAATCAGATAGGGGGTATTGATGCGGATCGAATCCTGAGCATTGGCAATAGCACAAAAATATAGCTGCAGCAGGCTGGCATGATGTGTATCCGGACCACTGGCGATGACCTGAACAGGACATAAGCGCTGTATATCCTTATCCCCATCTGAGATTACATATTTGCCAAACTCAGTATCACTCAAGAGATTCTCTCCACTTACAAAGTACCAGTCCGTCAAAAAGATTGCTTGTAAACTGAGGATGCTCTGTCCCCGAAATATTGCCAAAGAATCCCGCCAATAACCAAAGTAGGGATCCCGTCCCAGATATTTATCTCCGATATTGAGTCCTCCCAGATACGCCTTTTTGCCGTCCACTACCACTAATTTCCGGTGATTACGGTAGTTCGTTCTGCTATTTAAAAAGGGTATCCATACCGGCATAAAGGGAACAAATTGTACTCCCGCCGCCCGCAGCTCTTTTTTGAATTTACGCGGTAATCTCCAACACGCCACATCATCGTAGATAAAGCGAACCTCCACCCCAGCCCGGGCTTTTTCGATCAATAGATCCTTGAGGTGGTTGCCGGCGCTGTCTGACGCAATAGAATAATACTCCAGATGCACATGCTGCTCTGCCTTACTAATACCATCACAAAGGGCGGCAAAGGCTATGGCTGTGTCGCTGATCAATTCAATGTCGTTACGATAGGTTAGAATGGCTTTACTATTGTTTTTCAGCAGCTTGTGCAGTTTGTGCTCCAAATCGTTTTCCAGAACCTTGTAAGATAATTCGGGATAGCGCTCGGATAGTGCCATGAGGATACTGCTATCGCGGAGTTCCTTACGATTAAAGAGCTTTATCTTGCGCCAGTTGCGGCCGAAAAAAAGATAGAAGATAAAACCAACGATAGGAATGAAGATCAAGACCATGATCCAAGCCAAAGTCTGTACCGGCGAGTAATTTTCCAATACCAGTACGATTATGATCAAAACTATGGTAAGGGCAAAAATTATAGAGATGACTTGGGAAGTTACCTGGACGAAAGTCCTGGTGATATCTCCACCCCAGATAACCTGGGTAAGTGATGCCACTACAAACAGGCTGAGTAATAAAACCAGAATTAACAGCACCGTATCCAGAACCTTATGAGATGCCATCTAACCTCCCCTAAGCACAAATAATCTGCTTCTTATCTTACAATGAAAACAATTTTACTGCTTGCGAGATATCTGTCAAGCTCAGTTTGCGGGATAGCCTGTATCCTAAGCGAGAGTATGGTGGGTTGCAGGTTTTCGGGCTTTCAGATTCATAGACACTGTGGGTAACCCAACGCTCGGCGCTTCGGGTGAGCGCCGCTACTGTACTGGCGGTCGCTGTACCGCCTACTCATGTCAGTGAAGTGCGAGGTGGTGAGATGGGAAGTGATTGCATGGATAAGATGATAGGCGGTTGGCTTTAGCCACCGTATCCCAAGCGATAATTACCTGGGAATAAGCTGATTTCCGGTCGGCTTTAGCCGTATTCCATGCAAAAAGAACTTGGGAATAAGATGATAGGCGGTGGTTTTAAACACCGTGCTTGAGTCCGATATCAATTGGCATAAGATGATTTCCGGTCGACTTTAGTCACCGTTCAGGATAAGAGCATACGTAAAAGGGTAACATTCCATCAAGAAGGGTAAATCTAACCCTATCCCGCTATAATCCATTATCCAGCAATATATTACGCTATTCCCGCTGCTTTGCACCTCCTTGCAGAGCATTAATCACATGACGATCCACTCTTAATCAAGTCTTAATTATTAAGACTTGATTAAGAGTGGATTAAGAATTACTTGACAGCCAGGAAAGGGCAGGAAAAATGGTCATA
>JARRCD010000053.1 GCA_029982875.1 Candidatus Cloacimonadota bacterium
CCACAGCAGAATAAGTAATACGGCAATGAGTAAGGACAAGGAATCAGGTGTAAATATTACTGCTTTTGCCGGTGGCTAAAGCCGACCGGAATTCATCTTATTCCCATGGTCTGATCGCTATGGATACGGTGGCTAAAGCCGACCGCCTATCATCTTATCTATGCGATCACTCGCCATCTCGCCCACTACTTACCTCCTCCCCATCTCACCGTCTCACCCACACTACCGCTCACTACTCTACCACTTACCAATCTACCACTAAATGAGGAGGCGGTAAAGCGACCACCTGTACACAGTACCGACTCGCCGTTTCAGGGGCAATACTCAAGCTATGACCTTGGAAAATAGGGGAAATGGCTTTCTGCGCAAAGGTACTTTAATGATTTAGGCGATAAGTTCCAGGATTTCGATGGCGCGCTCAAATTGTTCCAGCGCAGAAAGCTCCTCATCAAGCTGGATGATGATCTTGAGATTGTGTTCTGCTTCAAACCTGAATTCTTCACTCAGCTTACTGCTAAAGCGCAAAATATCGCTTTGGGGCGGGGTATGTGCGCTGTCATACTCAATCACCATGGTGCCGCGCTTAACTGCAACATTGCGGAGTTTGAGGCGTTTTGCCAGCAGATCTAGCTTAAAGTATAACAGTAGCCAGTGAGCATTTTCCGGAATATCGCCAAAGCGGTCTTGTAATTCTGCCCTAAAATCGTTTACCTCATCCAGTTGGGTCAATTCCCCCAGCCGCCGGTAGATGCGCAGGCGTTCTTCATCATTATCGATATATTCCGGTGGGAAGTACAGATCCACTTCGGTGCGGATGCTTTGTCTGGTAGCGGGACTGTCTACCTCAAAGAGGCTGGAAGAATCGCTATTCTCTACGGCTTCGATAGCTTTGCCAAGTAAGCGATTGTAATAGTTAAATCCGATTGCCTGGATGACGCCGCTTTGTTTGGTACCCAGGATAGCTCCTGCTCCTCTGAGCTCGAGATCCCGCAGTGCCACCTGAAATCCTGCACCCAAATAGTCATATTGGGTAAGGGCTTCCAGGCGTTGCCGTGCCACATTTGTAGTTCCCTTGGGGATCAGCAGATAGGCATAGGCACGCCGATTGCTGCGTCCTACCCTGCCCCGCATCTGATATAGTTGGGCCAGACCAAAAGTATCTGCTCTATCGATGAGAATGGTATTAGCATTGGGGATATCGATACCATTTTCGATGATTGTGGTACAGATCAGGACCTGAAAGCGGTGATCCACAAATTCCTTCATCACCTCTTCCAGATGGTGTTCTGGCATCTGGGCATGAGCCACCATAAAGCTGATATCCGGCATTTCCCGCCGCAATTCAAGTGCTACTGTTTCTATGGTCTGCACCCGATTGTGCACAAAGAAGATTTGTCCGCCGCGATCCACTTCCCTACGGATGGCATCTTTGATCACTTCCATATCTCGGGGGGTAATGATAGTGCGAATAGGCAAGCGTTCTTTGGGAGAGGTCTGCATCAAGGAAATCTCTTTTAGTTTTGCCAGGGCCATATTGAGGGTACGCGGGATCGGAGTAGCGCTCATATAAAGGGTATCAACATTGCTTTGCATACGACGCAAGCGGTCTTTATGCCGCACTCCAAAGCGGTGTTCTTCATCGATCACCAGCAGTCCCAATCTGGCAAAATTAATGTCTTTGGAGAGCAAACGATGGGTGCCAATGGCGATATCAATGCTGCCATTGGCAATACCCTGAACATCTTTGGCTATCATAGCTTTAGAGCGAAACCGTGAAAGCATGGCAATATTCACGGGATATTGGGCGAGGCGTTCTTTGAATACCCGATAATGCTGTTCCACCAGCAGAGTAGTGGGGGCCAGAACTGCCACTTGGAAACCGCTATTAACAGCCTTGAAAGCAGCCCTGATAGCCACCTCCGTCTTGCCAAAACCAACATCTCCACACAGCAAACGCTCCATCGGCGAAGGTAATTCCATGTCGTCTTTGATCTCGCAGGAGGCGCGCCTTTGATCCGGCGTATCCTCATAGATAAAAGAGGTCTCCAATTCCTTTTGCCACTCGGTATCCGGATGATGTGCCAAGCCGGGACGACTGCTGCGCTCGGCGTAGAGCCTTACCAGGTCTGCGGCTACCAATTCTATCTGCTGCGTAGCTTTCCGTTTGGTATTTTGCCATTTTGTGCTGCCCAGCTTATTTAACTTAGGAGCCGTACCCTCTTCTGCCACGTATTTGGTAATCAAGGATAGCTGGAAAGTAGGCACATAGACGCGATCCTCATTGGCATAGCGCAGGACCAGGCATTCTACCTCCTGCCCATCCAGGCGGATGATCTTGAGTCCCTCAAATACTCCAATCCCGTGATCCACGTGGACTACATAGTCATTGGGTTTGAGATTTTCATAATCCACGATCGTCTCGCCAGGAGCAAACCGGGGAGCATAGCGCCTGCGCTTGTAACGATTGAAGATCTCATGATCACTCCAGATCCCGAGTTGGACATCCGTGATTTCAAAACCTTCATGCAATACTCCGATATGACTTTGATAGTGAACATCTTCGCCCAGGATCTGCCGCATCCGTTTTTCCTGCGATTGATTGTCAAAGAGGACAAAGAATTGCCAATGCTGTTTCTGCCTTGCGCACAGAGTATCTGCTACCAGTCCCAGATCAGCCTCAAAGGCAGGTTGCGATTCAAAAGGAGCCCGAATGTTGACTTTGGCTTCGGCAAAGATAAATTCACTTTGGGAAAGAAATAGCACCTCACTCTGTACCAAAATGTCATAAAACTCAGCTTCGCCCTGGATCAGCTTGTTCACCTTGGGAATCTTGCCCCGGCTGCCCAGCTTGAGTTCTTTGCGATATTGGATCATGCTCTGTTCTAAGATAACATACATCTCTTCTTTTACATAGCTATAATTATTAAAGATGAACATCCGCTCATCAGCGGTGAAATAGTCTGCAAAAGTGCTCAACTGACTGGTCAGCAGACTAAAGTAGTTTTCGATGCCCTCAAAAAAGCCCTGCTCCCGGATTTTTGCCATGATCACGGAGCCGGAATCCACATCATCCAAGGAAATCTCCCGAGCCGGGATGATCGTGATTTCAGGGATTTCACCGGGGATTGAGCGTTGTGTGCTGGCGGAAAACTCCCGAATCGACATAATCTCATCTCCCCAAAATTCCAAGCGCACTGGATGCATATTGGGCGGGGAAAAGATATCCAGGATTCCACCCCGCTTGGCTGCCTGATACACCTTGGAAACCTGATAATCGATTTCATAGCCCATATTTTGCAGGCTCTCAAGCAACTCATCAGGATTGATGTCATCCCCTTTTTTGAGCTCAAGTATATGGCGGGACAAGAGCTGTTTGGCAGGAATATAGCGCAATAGGGCACGGATGGAAAGGCTATAGATCGCAGGAGTAGCGGAGATAGTATTCAACAGCGTAATCATCCGCGTGGCCCGGATCGAATAGTGCGGAGAACGCTGTTCATAGGGCAGAATCTCATAATCTGGCAGATAAAAGGCATTTTCACGCCCTACCAGGGTTACCAGATCCTCCCAAAGCTCTTCGGCTATGATATCATCTTGCGAGACCAGGATTAAGTTTTTACCAGTCTTCACCCAGAGATAGGCGGCAGTGAGAGCTCTGGCACTCTGATTTAGATGATAGATCTGAGTGCCCTTCTGCAGAGGCAGTAAACTCTGGAAAAAGCTGGATTGCTCAAGTGCTGGCGAGATTTTGGGATAAAGCATCGCGACTGAAACTCTGCTAAACGGCGAATTATAGTAAGCGCTGTGCGATCACATGGCTTAGTTCAGGGCGAGAGTACTGTTTCTGCTCGGAAGTTCTGAGATTCTTTAAGGTAGGCATATCAGCGGCTAATTCATCCGCCCCGATAATCAGAGCATAATACGCCTGGCTGGCATCTGCAGCTTTCATCTGTGCCTTAAAAGAGCTTTTATCGGGATTGTATTCGGCATAAAGTCCATGCTTCCGCATCTCTTTCAAACAGGATAGCGCCATATCGGTAGTTGCTGCTCCCATACCTATAACATAAACATCGGGTGGGGCATACTGAGGAAATTCTATCTCTTCTTTCTCCATAGCCAGAAGCAATCTTTCAAACCCACCGGCAAAGCCTATCGCCGGAGTATCCTTGCCTCCAATTTGGGAGATCAGAGCATTATACCGACCACCCCCGGCAATGGAATTCTGCGCACCCAATGCATCCACTATCAGCTCAAAAGCAGTATTGGTATAATAATCCAAACCCCTTACTATGGCAGGATTGATCGTGTAAGCGATATCCATCTGATCCAGATACTTTTGCACTTGGTCAAAGTGATCTTTACACTCCTGATCCAGATAGTTAAGCTGAGAGGGTGCATCTTTGCGAAAAGCCTTACAGGAAGGGACCTTGCAATCCAAAAGCCGGCGGGGCTTGCTTTCAAATCGCTTTTGGCAATCTGGACACAGCTCAGCAAGATGAGGTTGGTAGTATTTACGCAAAGCTTCATCGTAAGTTCGGGAACACTTCTCACAACCCACACTATTGATCTCCAGGCGAAAGTCTTTAAGCCCCAATTCCTCCAGGTAGGCCAGCTCTATGGCGATTACTTCAGCGTCAAAATAGGGGTGATTGCTGCCGATAAACTCGATGCCATATTGGTAAAACTGGCGATAGCGTCCGGCCTGAGGACGATCGTAACGAAACATAGGCCCGAAGTAGTAAAGCTTGCTTTTGCCACCCAGACGATCAAGGTGGTTCTCGATATAGGACCGCACTACCGGAGCTGTGCCCTCAGGACGCAGAGCAAAGTTGCGCCCTTTTTGATCTGTAAAACGATACATCTCTTTTTGTACAACATCGGAATTTTCACCGGAAGAGCGTTCAAAAAGCTCTGCCATCTCAAATATGGGAGTGACAATCTCTAAATAGCCGAAACGCTGTGCCACCCGGCGGAATACATTCTGTACATATTGCCACTTGGCACTATCCTTCGGTAAAATATCGTAGGTTCCTCGCGGAATTCTGTAATTCATCCTTACCTCTTTCTGATGTCAGATAATTTGCAGGTGGCTCTGCCGTCAAGCAGTTCTGCTGGATATTTGACGTCTACCAGGAACAAACCTTCTGCCGGAGCGGTAGTTACCAGATTCTGTCTGGGACAGCATTCCGCCAATATCCGAGCTATAGTATCCGGATTCAGATCAAAGTGAGAGATATTGACCAGCGTGCCCACAATGCGCCTTACCATATTGTGTAAAAAACGATCTGCGCGGACTTGAAAGATAAAGGCTTCCTCCGCTTCAGCTACACTCAGCTCTTTAATCTCGCAGATATGATTGGGCACTTCCGGATTGAGTCTGCCAAAGCTGGAGAAATCATGTTTCCCCAAGAGCCGCAAAGCCGCCTGCTGCATTGGTTGCAAGCGTATTTTGAGGTGCGGGATAAAGCCCGCAAAATTGCGATTGAAGGGCGTGCGGTCCTTGCTCAGAATATAGCGGTAGCTGCGCTCATAAGCCTGATAACGTGCGGAAAGCTCTGGACCTACCTGCCAGATCTGCTCTACCTTTATATCGTCCGGCAGCCATCGCCGGAAAGCCTTGAGTATCTGAGCCATAGTCATTTTGCCTTCGTATTCAAAATGTGCGTATTGAGCCAACGCGTGCACGCGGGCATCGGTTCTGCCTGCTGCGACGATCGTGCCCGGGCTGGAGCAAAATTCCGCTAAAGCTGCCTCCATCACCTGCTGAATGCTGCGCCCCTCTTTCTGTTTTTGCCAGCCGATAAAACCGGTACCATCATACGCAAATTTGATCAGATATCGCATGTCAAACTCCTTACAGATTGGATATCACCATCAGTACACTCAGGAAGACCAAGCCCAATAGATTGGCCGCAAACTGCCCACTCACTCGTTGTGGCTCTGTCTTCAAGATTTCCTGAATCTGCTTTTCAATATCCGCAGAGTGGGCGTGCACCTCTTTCCCCGCTTGCATAGCGCGTTCAATGATGCCGGCAATGCTATCCTGTTCGGCAAGCTTCCGGTATTGCTCAAAATAGCGGTGGATAAAAAGATAGGTTGCCAAGATGAAGTCTATGAAAATTTTACCCAGCTTAAATCTTTGACACCATGAGCTCTGAGCCAGGAGTTGAGCTTTGTCGGCTGCACCCCACGCAGCTACTGTGATGATGATGAGGTAGATGATTTTGAGGCTAAAATCTATGGTATCGAGAAAGTCAAGCTGAAATAGCAGAGCAAACACCCAGTATGCGGCCAAAAAGCTAAGCAATTTGCGTAAGGCAAACAGAAGCTTGGCAAAGAGCCGAGACTCAAAGCTGAAATACAGTAAGCAGAGTGCGCTTTGCAATAGCATTTGCCGTAACGAAGCGCCCCATGTCGTAGTTATGCCAAGAAAAAAAATGGCCAGCCTGAGATATAAATGCTGGCGGAGAATCAAGCCTGAATTCATAACCTATTCCGGTAAGGAAGGAAGCGGAGCAGGTGCTTCAGCTTCAGGCTGGTCTGGCGGAGGATTATTCTGGCTATCTTCAGTTTGAGCATCTTCGGTGTTTACGGCGGGTTCAGATTCTCTTTCAGACAAACTGTCTGCTTCCGCCTGGGGATTGATCTCATTTGTGTCAATGAGCTCGTCTTGTATCTTAAGCTGCGGGAAGTCTAACCAACTCTCTTCATCTTCTGCTGTATCGCTCATTTCTGGGGGACCCACAAAAGTGCTGTCTGCTTCCGCTGTCTCGTCCTGCTCTACGGATATCTGCAGAGAATCCACTTCCACCAAGGTGCTATCCACAATGCCGCTATCTCTCAAAAGATAATTCTCTCCATCAAAAAATCGCCTGACCGTTTGTTGGTATTCGCTTTGTTCAGGAGCTGCCAATACTTCTTTCAGATAAGTCTTGGCCAAAGTAGTATCCGGCTCTTCAAAGCTGTAATGCCACCCCAAACGGTAATTTGCCCTCAGCCTGAGATCTTCATAATCACTCTGGATAAATTCCTGCATGGCAGTCACCAAAGAATCCGGAGCCTCAGGATAATAATCCAGGGCGGCATCAAAAGCGGAGGTGGCTTCTTCATAAGCGGGATCAATCAAATGGGGCACTTTGCCTTCCTTCAGAGCTGTAGCAGCGGCGCTATACATATGGTGCGGGTATTCGGTTAAAAGCTTATTATAGAGTTCGGTCGCTTCCTGGCTGCGCTCGGGGGCCTGATACAGGATATTGTACATGGAAAAGTAAGAATAGGGAATGATCTCGCTATCAAAGCGCTGCAATAAGGGTTCTATCTCCGCTACTTCCTGCTGCAAGTTTACTATTAATTGCTCCATGTCTTGCTGGCTAAGCTCGGGTTCCGGAGGTGGCTCTTCGCTGTTCTCTTCTTCTTCCAGAGATTCCGCGGTCCGGAGCTCTTGCTCTGCATTATCTGCATTTATCCTACCTTGTTCATCCTCTTCTGCCTGTTTCAGGCTATCCGCTATGGGAATCTCCACATCTTGCGCCATTGGTTCTGCATCCGTCATTTCGGACAAGACAGCAAGAGAATCAGGCGGAACAAGGTCTGCGGCCTCTGCTTCAGCATCTGGCACTAAAGTGGAAGTAGTATCCTCGGCGGCAGTATTGAGGCTATCAATTCGCACAGAGAGATACTCTATCTCCTGGAGCAAGGAATCCCGGATGGTACTTAGAGAATCCCGTTCCTCAATAACCCTTTGATATGTAGCCAAAGCCGAATCCGGCAAGGCCAGGGGGCTGATGAATCGCTCTGCCCGCAGATAGTGATGGTCCAGCCAGCTCTGCAAATCCTGCCGGCTGTTGAGGCTTGCCGCCAGCTTAGTTTGACTGATGGCTGTAGCCTTTTTAGAGGCGATCTCGGCTAAAGCCGAGTTACTGTATTCGGTGCGTACGCGATTGAGGTGTGTAACCGAGAGCTCGAGATCATGCTTATGGTAATATAGGTAATTTCCCCAATAGTAATAAGCCTCCGCTGCGGTCTCGGTTCGGGGATAGGTTGAGGTAACCTCTTCCAGTTCTCTCAGACCATCTTCTTCTTTTGAATTTGCCAAGAGAGCTCTGCCATAGAGCACTCTCGCCCGGGATAACATATCCGGCCGCACTTCATTGCGGACCAAATAGCGGCATTCTTGGAGTGCGGTTTCCAGCTCTCCTAATTCCAGATGATTCAGAGCTATGTAATAACGGGCTTCCAGCTTTTTATCCTTGGGAATCCCCCGGGTTTTTACAAAGGTCTCAAATTGGGCTAAAGACCGCTCGTATTCGCCCTGCATATAGTAATTCTTACCAAAGAGAAAGAAGGCTTCCTTGAATTCATTGGTCTTACGATAATCGGTGATAATGCGTTCTAACCAAAATTGCGCTCGACTATAGTTTTCATCCTGAATCTCAAAATCTGCCAAGGTCAATAAAGCTCGGGGATGGTGCTTCACATACTTAGGATCCCGGATAAAGCGCTGCAGCACCGCTTCCGCTTCGTCGTTCTGGTTGATCTCCCGCAGGACCTGGGCCAGATAGATATAGGCTTCGGGCACGTGTTTGCTTTGAGGATAACCCCGAATCAGATTTTCAAAGGCCTCCTTGGCTTGAAAAGCGGAATTTTTTTTGTAATACAGCGCTTTTGCCATCAAGAAAAGGGCTTCATCGGCTCGTTTGCTTTTACCCCCATCCGAGAGAATAATGCCACACTTTTGGATAGCTTTGGTATAATCGCTCACCGCTTGGGGTGTAGGGCGCCCATTGGCATTCAAAGGACGTTCCTGAGCACTCTCAAAGTAGTTTTTGGCATTGTACATGGTGTTATCTATCCCACAAGCTGATATTACTATCAGAAGCACCAGCAGGAAAGCACCGTAATTTCTTTTCATGATCCTAAGGCACAGCAGGCTTGCTTTATTGTCAATGGATTTTTAACCCCGTGTCTTGAACGGCTTTTAGAATCTCAGCTTGCTCAATCAGAGCGATGCTGGCATTGATGTCCGGATACATAATCCGATCTTCCTGCAAAGGTGGAACTTCTTGCCGCAGCCTGGCTTTGGCGGCTTCCAGTGCCGCGGAACTGGGATACTCTCGATTATCAAGCGCTTGAGCGCTGATCATAAGCTCAATAGCGATCACATTGCTTACGTTTTTTAAGACCTGCATCAGCTTCAACGCTGAAACAGAACCCATGGATACATGATCCTCCTGATTCGCTGAAGTGGGTATGCTATCTACTACGGCTGGATGCGCAAGCACTTTGTTCTCAGAAATCAAAGCAGCCGCTGTAAGCTGAACTATCATAAAGCCGGAATCAAGACCCGGACGTTTGGCCAGAAAAGGATTGAGACCTCTGGATAGAGCTGGATTGAGGATTTGCTCAATTCTCCGCTCACTGATATTCGCCAATTCACAAAGAGCCAAGGTCATGGTATCCATTGCTATGGCCAAAGGCTCACCGTGAAAATTACCTCCCGAGATTACTTTGCCCTCTTCAGGGAAAATGAGAGGATTATCCGTGGCGCTATTGATCTCTATCTCTAAGACTTTACGGGCATAGGAGAGCGCATCACGCACTGCTCCATGTACCTGAGGGGCGCAGCGCAGGGAATAGGCATCCTGCACATTGTCACAATTAATATGTGATTCCCGCAGGGGACTTCCCACCATCAGCTTGCTTAGATTTTCAGCACACAGCAGCTGCCCGGGATGAGGACGCAAGCCGTGTATCAGAGGATCAAAAGCCTTATCTGTGCCCATCAGGGCATCTATAGACATAGCGGCCGTGATATCTGCCTGGCGGCACAATTTCTCTGCTCTCAGCAAACTCAAAGTACCAATCGCCGCCATCACCTGCGTGCCATTATTCAAGGCCAGACCTTCCTTGG
Organism: Candidatus Cloacimonadota bacterium; assembly: GCA_029982875.1. Lineage (GTDB taxonomy): Bacteria > Cloacimonadota > Cloacimonadia > Cloacimonadales > Cloacimonadaceae > UBA5456. Next base: position 9,911 of record JARRCD010000053.1, read on the forward strand.
CTGCAAGCTCTACCGGCTTGATCCCGGCCTTTTGCATGGCAGTAGCGCCATCGTATTGCTGACCTCTGTAGATCGCTTCACCTTCCCCAATTAGCACCAAAACCAGGTGTGACAACGGGGAAAGATCACCGCTGGCACCCACAGAGCCGCGCCTCGGGATCACCGGATGCACACCCTTATTGAGCATGGCAATCAAAGTCTGTAAGGTCTCAAGCCGGATTCCGGAATGTCCTTTTGCCAATACCGCAATGCGCAGAAGCATGATGGCACGGGTTGTAACTTCATCATAGGGCGGCCCCACACTGCAGGAGTGGCTGCGAATCAAATTGAGCTGCAATTCAGCTATGTTCTCTGTGGCGATATTTACCGTGCTAAACTTGCCAAAACCGGTAGTAAGGCCATATACTACATCTCCATTAGCGATTACTTGATCTACATATTCCCGGCATTTTTTGACCTTTGCTATGCTGGAATCTGCCAACCGAATCGGATAGTTTTCATTGGCTACCTGTCCCACAGCCTCCAAGCTGAGACTATTGCCATCAATAATGATTTCTTGCATCTTTCCTCTATTGATTTTTACATTTGTATCGGGTTTAAAATACGTATCTTTCCAAGAGTTTGGACATAGGGTTTTTGTCAAGCGCTTATCATCAGGCATTCCTTCATTTTTTAAGAGACTGTTCAATAAGCACACCTATCTTAAGCCGCTTTCCTTGACAGTATGGCTGGCTTGGATATCTTGGTTATATTAGATATATAGGAGTCAACCATGGAAAAACGATTTATGATTTTGCTTCAGATCTTTTTGCTGGCACCTTCTTTTGTGGTCAGGGAGGGCACTTGACTTTGAGAACGATGCTGTGCTGGAAGCTGAAGCTGAGAAGGATATGATGGCCTATGTGCAGTCCACCTTCCCACATCGCTTTGAGAACAATCTCCACCCCGGAGATTATGTCCAATATGAGCTTAGTAACCATCATACTGGCGATAGTGAACCTGAGCTAAACAGTTTGGCAGTAACTGATAGGCAGAATAATGTCGAAACGATCAAGGAAGAGTTTGTGGGACAGTAGATATATGATTATGAAGACAAAAGACACTACAAAAGATATTGAATTCAAAGTGGTTATAATCAAGCTTATCAGAGCTTTGGATGCTAAAAGTTTTCTTTTTCTTAGTATGATTGTGGTGCAGCTGGCTATACCCCAGTTGCCTACCACACTATATCACACAGAGATCTGCTCACTTACAAATGCTAGCCCGAGATATAATCTGCCATGACGCTCTTTCGTTTGCTAAGTAGGCTTCTTTCATCATTATTGCTTATTGCCATGAGTTTGTTTTGCAGCCGCATATTTGCTGTAGATATACCCCTTAGTGTTCTTTGGCAGTCTCAAAATACTGTCTACTTTGATGCCAGACAACACGGGAAAGAATACTCTTGGGACGAACAATATAGAGCTGAGATTAGTATAGTTGATTTTCGTTATTCTGATATGATTCTCAATCTCACTCTTGATACCCAAGCTCTTTTCACCGACCCACGTCTGCGCCTCAGGGAATTATCAATAGGCTACCCAAAAGGTCCATGGCTTTTTGAAGCAGGCAGTAGAGAGCATGGCTATGGGAGAAATTTTTTGATGGACACTTTGCCAAATCTGAACTATGATGCGCAAAGTTACATCTTCCAGAGTATGCGCCTAAACTCTCTAAAGATCAGCTACCATACCCCTGGAAGAACGACCGAGCTTGATATCGGCGGCAATGTTCACAATCAAGCCAGCATGCTAGTCTCTCACTTGCTGTCCAATGACTATCTAAACTTACGCGTGAGCTCTGAGTTCCGAGCCAGAGACAATTACCGAAATTATCCTGTGTCTATCAGTGCAATTGATTTTGACGCTCACAGCCAAAATGAACGTTATATAACAAAAAATGCCGCTGCATTTGCTTATCATCTAAAATGGAATGATTTGCCGGCAGAGCAAGAACTCTACCTGCAAAGTGAACATAGCTACCGAATTTTCCCAACCAGCTATTTACACTCAGGCATCGTATATCAAAAAAGACTGTATACGCCCTCGGAAATTCAGCGCTATCGTTTTGCCGTTCAACAAGACATTAGCTCATTCAGCTTCATCGGAATGACAGAACTTGTCAGTATAGGAAGGGATGATCTTTGGCAATATCGTGTGATATCAAACTGCCATCTTAACCAAAACAACTCCATAGGTATAATATATGAATATGCTAAATATCAAAGCTCTGACTCCCGGCATAAGCTGGGTCTGTTGCTTGATTTTCGTTTTGATTTTACAAAGTAGCTTATCCGGATGCAGATTGTTCAATGACAAATTGGATGAGCCTCCAAAATTGGTCTTTACTTTTGACGATGGAGACTCCAGTATCTATGATGTTGCTTTCCAACTCATGATAGATTATGGATTCCGAGGAACGAATTTTATCAATAGCGAAACTATGGGACTGCCAAATAAGATGACTTGGGAACAGATCAGGGAGATGGAATTGTTATATTCATGGGAAACTGGCTGTCATACACTTAAACATGAAAACCTCACGCATATGAGCCTCGATGAAGCCATAGCAAATATAGAAGAGGACAAGCACAATCTTGAAGAACAAGGACTATGCCCGGTATCCTTTGCTCTCCCCAAAGGACAAGCTCCCAATAACCTTTATCCGACCTTGCAAGATCTTTTCCAAAACGTTCGTGGCAGCAGCGATTTTGCCATGTATCACCCCCTAACTCGTTTTGCTCTGGGATATCTGCCTTATCAAAGCAATTGGGATGCCGATCTCATCAAAGCACGAATCCTGCGAGGAATTGCAAACAACGAAGACCTGATCATCATCGGATTCCATCGCTTTAATTCGGTCGAAGATATCTATCATGATTCTTGCACAACCGAAACATTCCGCGAAATACTCGACTTTGTCCAATCTCGAAATCTGGAAGTAATCCCACTCAGATGTGCATTTTAAGATCGTTTGGTAGGGTCTCAAAGATTGGTGTAAATTGGAATCAGCCCGATGAAGAAAAAGGTTGAGCCGGATCCCACTCTTTGTTTGGATGGTGTTACTAAAAAATAGAGAATAAGGAGAAGATCATGACTCAACCAAAGCGAAAGTATTTCAGTAGCGGATATTATCATGCACACTCCCACCTGAGATGGCTCGAAGGTGTATTTTTATGCTTACGTAATGGTGTATTGAAGTGCTTATGATAATGTACAATTTTATCATTGTGTTGTTACTGCTTTCATTATCATGCATACTGATGGCAGACCATACTCGAGATTCCTGGAGACTGTTCCCAAAGACCTGGATCTATTGCCAATAAATTATCGCATTAGGTTGACGAATAAGTGGGCACAACGCCCAAATATCTGCCCCAAGTGCAGAATTGACAAGCCTGAGTTCCAACGGCACGGCATTTTAGATATTGTGCACAAGGAAAGCGGCTGAAGATAGTTATGCTTTTTGGACATTCTCTAAGTGCCCAAAACCCAAGATCTGCATTATTCTCTTGACAGTTTAAACCATACCTTATCATTGAGCCTATAGATGATATATTGGAGAGAAAATGTCAGCTACAAACGCTGTCCAAACATCGAAGCAATTGCAACTTCTGCACAGGAAGAGTGTTGAAAATTATGTATGTGCTATCAAAGCTCAAGATAATGGATATTTTAATGTTGCAGTTAGTAGATTATATTATAGCTGTTTATTGATACTTAAGAGATGCCTGATTGAGTCTGGGGATTATACAGAACAAGATTTCGTTAGTCCCAAGGGAGGATCCCATGTTTATATTATTGATAGTTACATACAAAAGCTGTTCCCATCCCTTCAGAAATCAAACCAGTTCTTTGTTGATATAGGTTATATTAGAACTCTGAAAGATCATCGCAGAGATGCTGATTACAGTCCTGATATCGATTACTGTGCATCGCGAACCCAAAAAAAATATGAAACATGCCTTAAGAACGCAAGGAAATGCCTCAGTGCTATAGAATCAATTCATAATATAAAAATAATTAATTGGGAGGAAGAAGATGAAAAACGATGACTTAATGATTAGGTTCGTCGGTATCCTGCAGGAGAGATATCCTGACATAATCTTCAGATTTGAATATCAAGAAGAAGATGATTGGTACAAGATCTGGCATACTTACGAGAATGTAAATGAAGATGACGAGTTCAGGGATACAATCGGTGGATTCATGAAAGATATTCTCTTCCCTGAAGGCATGATGAAAGTGTATTTTGACCTCAACATTGACTTTATTGAGGGTATGAAATGTCAACCATCATGGCATGTTGTAAGTACGAAAGATCCATCAGTTAAAGATCTTGTCACTTTTTTACAGACATCTGCTGCTAATGCTTCATTTTCTGAAAAGAAAGGTAATTGGAGCAAAAAGCCTGAAATATGCCAGCAACATGACGATGAACATTCAGATTACCAGGATGCAGCATAATGGAAATGAATAAAGATAGACAACCAGGAATTATTACCGAATCAATAATCCTACTGGAGAGCAATTTCATAAGGTATCCTGTGTATTCTGAAGAAATTGAACCAAAGGTAAGCCTGTCATATACTTATCAACAAGCTCAGGACAACAAATGGAACGGTATATTAACAGCCATTGTATCTGCTCTTACAATACCTGATAGAAAACAGATTTTTGAGGCAAGAATTAGATATTTAGGTGTGTTTAAAGCGGATACAGAGAATGAGAACCTAAAGATTGATAATTTCATACAGTATCATGCTCCTGCGCACATATTTCCTTATCTAAGGGAATTCCTAACCAGTCTTAGTACAAGATCCGGTCTTCCACAGATTATACTGCCCCCTGTAAATATGGCTGCTCTACAGAAACTGGAAATGAATGGTCACATAAGAGATCAAAAGATTGAACCAAAAATAGATTAGTTCTCCTCTTGATCAAATTGCTCCCCCAGCCCCAAACCGGGGCTTTTTTTTATCAACCTGCAAGATGCCACTTTCCATTCTCAACTCATAATACAGATTCCATATTGACAAATCATATTAGTTGATTATCTTGTCTCCATAACATATTCACTGGAGGAATGATGTCACGTACAAAAGATCCGTCCCTGGAATCGGTCTTCCTGAAAGCGGAAGAAGCCCTTTCCAGCATAACTGATAGCCGTCTCGTTGTTAAGCTTATGGCAATTAAGGGTTATGCTACTCATGAAGCCAAGGATATAGCATCCATATTCTGTACTGAACCCCGTAC
>JARRCD010000054.1 GCA_029982875.1 Candidatus Cloacimonadota bacterium
AACTCAAGCATAACGCATAACGCATAACCCATAACGGATAACGGATAACGCATAACGCATAACGCATAACGCATAACGCATAACGCATAACGCATAACGGATAACGGATAACGCATAACGCATAACCTCTCCTGATAAAAAAAAATCTGTGAAATCAGTGAAATCTGTGTGAGACCCTCGCTATCTTCAATGCCGAGCTGCTATTCACAGAGAAAGCGAGGAAAGCGGCTGAAGATGGTTATGCTTTTTGCACGGTCTTGGGAACTGGAAAACTCGAAACCCAATCTTTTTACTTGACATATAGTTGAGGCAATATAAATTGTCACAACTGATAGAAACTGCCAAAAGAGGCAGCTAAATTGTTATGGTTCCCGTGCTTGCGGTTTTGATAGCTACTTCGGTTAGCTATTTTTTTTGATGCAAAAGCGGTATACAAAGCGGCTTGGCCGCAAAGAAGAAGAGGTTCAAAAGTGCAGTATTACCGAACTCAGATTGAAGACATAGCCAAAAAGATATGTGCTGAGATGCATGTGGCGGTCTATGATGTCGATGAAAAGATGTCCGGCAAGGGTCGGATCATCATCGTGTATCTCACCAAGATAGGTGGGATCACCTTGGATGAGTGTGCCAAGTTTAGTCGGATGCTGAGTGAGGAACTGGAGACTTTTGATCTGATTCCCGAACGTTACTTTTTGGAAGTCTCGTCACCCGGTTTGGAGCGTCCGTTGAAGCTCAAGAGCCATTGGGTGAGTGCAATCAACGAGAAGGTTGCGATTCAATACAGCGAAGCAGACCAGAAGCGTTCTGTAATGGGAACGCTATGGGAAGTGAATCAGGATACGGTGGTATTGGATGATCGGGGAGTCAGAATTGAGATTCCCCTAAAAGAGATCTCCCGTGCCAAAACAGTTTATTTGGGACTACCCCGAGGTGATAAAAATGAGCGTAAACATACTTGAAGCGGTGATCAAGCTTGCCGCCCTGAAACAACTGGACGGAGCTCAGATCCAAGAGATTATCGTGGATTCTATTACCAGCACCCTGGCCAAGAAATTAGAGCCGGAAAACGAGCTGGAAGTTTATATCGATGATGCGGCAAAAGGCATCAAGGTACGCTACAAATGCCAGGTAGTAGAGCAAGAAAGCTCTTTGGGAGAGATATCACTGGCTGAAGCGCGGAGTAGCTATGATGCCCATGCTCAAGTAGGAGATTACATCTCCAAGGAGATGGCGCTGCATGAATTTGAGCCTAAGTTGGTCAAAACCGCACAAAAGATTATCCAAGACCGGATTCGCCATCTGGAAGATGAGAAGATCCAAAACGATTTTGATAAGCAAAAACACACGATAGTCTCCGGCCGGATCAAATCCATCGATGAAAACAACGGTGGTTACCGTGTGGATTTGGGTTATACCGATGCGCTATTACCTTTGGATGAACAGATAGAAAATGAATTTTACCGCGTGGGCGATAACATCAAGGCTTACGTAACCAATATCCGGAGTGGGAATCGTGGTGTAATAGTGATCCTTTCCCGGACCAATCCTGAATTTGTGAAAAAGCTATTTGAAGCGGAGATTCCAGCCATCTTCTCCAATGGCATCAAGATTCGCAAGATCGTGCGCGAACCGGGGATCCGGACTAAAGTGGAATTGGAATCATTGGATCCCAAGCTGGACCCCATCACCGAGTGCGTGGGGCCCAAAGGCACTCGCATCGATAGCATCCGTAAGGAATTGCATGGTGAGCAAATAGACATCGTGATCCACAGTGACGACATGGAAAAAATGATCGAGAATGCCTTGGGCATCAGCGGTGTGAAAAGAGTGGTGATAGAACGCAACCGCTCTGCCAGCGTGATCGTGGAAGAAGCTGATAAGGTGATGGCAATTGGCAAGCAGGGGAAAAATGTGAAACTGGCGGCCAAGCTTACCGGGCTCAAGATTGATATCTTTACTTCAGCCGAATTTGAAGAAAAGATGGCCAAAGAACGCCGGACGATAAGCCATGTGAGCGAGCTGGATGGCGTAAGTCCCAAAATCGCTGAATTGCTACGTAATGCAGGATACACCAGTGTGCAGGATATCTTCCAAGCTTCGGTAAATGAACTTTCCGCCTTAGAGGGAATGGGACAAAAAACAGCCGAAAAGCTAAAGGAATCAGCGAAGTATTTCTAATGTCAAACCAAAATAGCAAAGCCGGACACATCCCTATGCGCAGCTGCGTAGTCTGCAAAAAGAAGCAGGCTAAAGAGCACTTGCTCAGCTTCATCCTGCTACCTGCGGGGATTGTTTTTGACCTTCAAGGTCGCTTGCCTATGCGCAAGTACTATGTGTGTCCCCAGCCTGAGTGTTTGACCCTTCTGGCAAAATGGCGCAAGAAGCGCTTGAAAGGGAGACGTTCATGACTACTTCTGAGCAGTGTCCCCAAATACTGAACTTGATGCAATTTGCCCGTAAAGCCGGTCAGCTGGTGGCAGGTACTGATGCCTGCCTGAGGGCTATGCATCGTAAACATATACATTTGATTGTGTTCGCATCCGATAGCTCCGAACGTACTATCAAGCGTGTGAATCTGGAAATTAAGGATAGTGGAGCAAAACTGCCGGTGATCAGTTTTGGCAGTCAAGCGGAGCTTAGTATGGCTCTGGGACTTCACAAAACCGGCGTGTTTGGAATCAGCGACAAAAATTTTGCTGCCAAGATCATGGAATATTGGCAGGCATGAGTGGAGGAACCTTGCATATACGCGTACATGAATTAGCCAAGGAACTCAAGATCAGTACAATGGCTCTAAAAAAGCATCTTACAGATCTGGGGGTAAATACCAAAAGCCACATGAGCTTTGTAGAAGAAGAGGTGGCGGATAAGATCCGGGAAAAATACAATGAGCAGGTTGATGCCGAAAAAAGAGCAGAAAAAGATCGCAAGAAACTGATCGAACTCCGTCAACAAGCCAAAAAGAGCGAGAGCAAAGCTGCGGAAGAAGCAGCTGAAAAGAAAGCTGCGGAAAAAGCCGCCGCGAAGCAAGTTGAGCAAAAAGAAGAAATCTCTGAACCTACTCAAAGCAAGACCGAAGCTGTACCTGCTGCCAAGAAAAGCAAGACGAAAGCAAAAAAGAGAGAAAAGGTGGAAAGCGAAGCTGAACCTGAAACTAAAGCGGATACTTCCTATCAGGAAGAAAAATTGCAAAGGGCTCGCGAAGAAGCTAAAAAGCATCGCGATAAGCTTGATATCCGAGTCCCTTATCAGCAAGCAACCCCTCCCGCAAAACCCAAAAGCAGTAAAAGTAAACCTCCGGAGCTCCCGCGTAAAAGCCAGAGCGGCAAAGTAGCCACTCCGCCGCCGCCGCCGCCTCAGCCGCCGCCACCTGTGCTGGGGAAAAAGGATACTGTCAAAAAGTTTGGCAAAACCAAAGCCGGACACGACGAGCTGGAGGAAAAATCCAAGCACAAAAAAGCGATTATATCCTCGAGCAAAAAGTCCAAAAAAATGATCTTTGATCCCATTGAGACCGATGAAGCCGCTATCTCCAGAAATATCAAGAAGGTGATGCAAAAAACCTCAAAACGCAAGAAATATCACCGCGAAGCTCAAGCTGTGCAAGACCACGGACAGGATATCGTGATCCGTGAATTTACTTCGGTTTCGGAATTGGCAAAGATCATGAATGTATCTCCCAGCGAGATCATCTCAAAATTCTTTATGATGGGACAATTAGTCACCATCAACCAACGTCTGGATAAGGACTCGCTCGAAATGATCTGCGATGAATTTAATGTGGATTTTCACTTTGAAGATGAATATGGCACAGACTTAATCGAGCTCAATCAAGAGCAATATACCGAAGTACCGGAAGAACCGCGTCCCCCGGTGGTCACAGTGATGGGGCATGTGGATCATGGCAAGACCTCTATCCTGGATTACATTCGCAATGAAAACATTGTGGCTGGAGAATCCGGGGGGATTACACAGCATATAGGGGCTTATCAGATCGAGGTGAATAAACATAAAATCACCTTTTTGGATACTCCCGGACACGAAGCTTTCACCGCTATGCGGGCACGGGGAGCCAATCTGACAGATATTGCGGTGATCGTGGTGGATGCCACAGAAGGAGTGAAACCGCAGACGAAGGAAGCTATAGATCACGCGCGGGCTGCTGGGGTGTCTTTGATCTTCGCCATCAATAAGATCGATCTGCCGGAAGCTAATGTGGAAAAGACAATCTCCGAGATCTTGGAACAAGGTGTTTACCTGGAACAATATGGGGGAGATGTGCCATGGTGCAAGACCTCCACGGTTACCGGTGAAGGGATCTTGAATCTGATCGAACTCATCCTCTTGACCGCGGAGATGAAAGAGCTCAAAGCCCAACGCGCCGTTCCGGGCGAAGCTATCGTGGTAGAAGCGCAGATGAATTCCCAAATGGGATCCGTCGCCACAATTTTGATGCAAAAAGGTACCCTTAAAAAGGGTGATATTATCGTCTGCGGTGCGGTAAATGGCCGAGTGCGCCGTATGGAAAATGAACGGGGACTGGAGATCAAAGAATTGGGACCCAGCGATGTGGGGCGCGTCTACGGTCTTTCCGGCACACCCAAGGCCGGAGATGTGCTCAATCAAGTGGATAGCGAAAAAACCGCCCGTGGTATCTCCAGCGAGAGACAACAAATCCGCCAGGAACGCGAGAAGTATCAGAATAAATCCAGCTTGCAAAACATCTTTGCCCGCATCAAAGAACAACAGATCAATACCTTGAATGTCATTCTCAAAACGGATACTGATGGCTCTGCGGAAGCTATTGCCGATAGTTTGCAAAAACTCGCCAATGATGAAGTATCCGTAAATATCATCCACAAAAGCGTTGGTGGAATCAATGAAGCAGACGTGTCTCTGGCTGCCGCCAGCGATGCCATCATCATGGGTTTCCACATCCGAGCCGGAGCTAAAGCTCTGCGATTGGCCGAAGAAGAAGGCGTGCAGATCAAGCTCTATCAGGTGATCTATGACGCTATTGACGACGTAAAAGCAGCACTGGAAGGTATGCTTAGCCCTGATCTGGAGGAACAAAACATCGGTGCTGCTACTATCAAACAGGTCTTTAAGATCAAAAAAGTGGGTACTATCGCCGGTTGCCAGGTGGATCGTGGCATAATCCGCCGTGATTGTCTGGTGCGATTGTATCGCAACGACGTGCTGATCACAGAGGATAAATTGAGCTCACTCAAACACTACGCCAATGACGTCAAGGAAGTGAAAGCGGGCACCGATTGCGGATTGTCTCTGGAAAACTACACCGATATCAAAGAAGGCGATGTTATCGAGGCTTACATTGAAAAAGAGGTAGCCAAAAAACTCTGATGAAAAACTACCGCATCCCCAGATTGGCGCACGAGCTAAAGAAGATCTTTAATATCACGCTGACGCAAAAACTGAATGATCCCGCTTTGGTTTGGGTGAATATCACTGAGGTGTTGATATCCAAAGACTTGCGTTATGCCAAAATCTATTTTTCGCATTACAATAATCCCGCCTCGCATGAGGAGATCAAAGAACACTTGATCAAATCTTCTGGATTCTTTAAAAAACAAATTGCAGGAGCACATATTATGAGAACTATACCAGAGCTGTCATTTCACTATGACGACACGGAAGATCGTGCCGAAAAAGTAGAAGCCCTTCTGGCCAGCATCAAAGACGACTACGATGATGATAACGATCCGGATATCGATATTTCAGACTATCTGGATGACGATGATTATTTCGATTATGACGATGATGAGGACGACGAGGATTACGAAGATTTTGACGACGATGATGATGACCGCTAAATGATGCTTGCATAAGAAACGGTATTTCTGCATGACTGAAAATTTCAGTGAGGGCTTTTTTGCCTTGGCTCAACAAGCCCAAAATATTGCCCTTACCACACATATTGCCTCCGATGGGGATGGCATGGTGAGCGCAATCATCCTGCAGGAAATCCTGCGCCAATCTGGGCTTTCCTCCACTATTATCACCGATGGTGAAGATCTCTCCCGCTATAGCTTCTTGATGCAAAATTGCCAGTATCGGGCTTTTCAGGGGGATGAGCAATTTGACTTGGTGATCGTGCTTGACTGCCATAGTCTTGAGCGTCTGGGAGAGCGAAGTGCACTCCTCAAGCATGCCAGGAGTGTGGTCGTAATGGATCATCATGTCAGCGAGCACAATCCCATCCCGGCGGATCTCACCGTTATAGATCACCATTTTGTCTCGGTGGGGGCTATCATCTATCGCCTCTTGGAGCCTCAGATCAAAAGCCTGCAGCCGGCTATCAGGAAGTTTATTGCGGATGGCATCTATGTTACCATTCTCAATGATACCAATAACTTCAGTAATTCCAATACCACGGCGGAGGTCTTTGCCCTGTGTGCAGAGCTCGCACGTGACGGGATGCAGGCGCATCTCATGCATCAGGCCTTTCTGCAAAACCAATCTGCCCAAGAAATGCTGTATGTAGGAAATAGTCTGGCAAATATCAAACTCTACCATCATGATCAAATCCTCTTTTTTCACTCCGATCTGGCTTTGGCCGCAAGACTCAAGATAGATCCCTCCTCTTTAATGAGTGTGATCCGCTATGTGCAGGGAGTGGCAAATCTGTGGGCTATTGCCTATTTTAGGGAGCTGAAGAAAGGGGTCTGGAAAGTGTCTCTGCGTTCTCTGAAAATTAACGTGCAGGAAATTGCTGCCAAATACGGCGGCGGCGGGCATCGCAATGCCGCCGGGCTCACTCTCAAAGGCACTTTATCGGAAGTGCAGGATCAGATTCTACAAGATATTAGCGCAGCTATCAAGCAGCTATGAACAGCTTTTTATTGCTCGATAAAGCCAGCGGATTCTCCTCTTTTGATGTGATCCGCAAACTAAGGAAGATCACCAAAATCCGCAAAATTGGACATGCGGGCACGCTGGACCCCTTTGCCACCGGTCTCTTGATCTGCGCTACGGGGCAATATACCCGCCTGCTCAAATATGCCGAAGCCCAATATAAGAGCTATGAAGCTACGGTGCTATTTGGCAAAAGCAGCACTACCGGAGACCCTGATGGCGAGATAGTGGCAAAGCAGATTCCTCAGATCCAGCCTCAATATCTTAACCAACTCAGGCAGAATGTGCTGGCGCTTAAAGAATTGCAAGTTCCCCTATACTCAGCTGTCCATATAGAGGGAGAGCGGGCTTATAAGCTTGCCCGTGCCGGGAAGAACCCACAAATGCCCAGTCGGGCGGTGCAGATACATGATTTTGAAATCCTGAACTATGTGCCCAATGCAAGTCTGAGCTATCGGGTAAAAGTATCCAAGGGGACCTATATTCGTGCTTTAAGCGAGTATATTGCCGCACAGCTGGGAACCATAGGGCTGACCAGTAGCTTGCGCCGCGTCGCCATAGGTGAAATCGAGATCACCAGGGCAAAAAGCCTGGCTGAGCTGGAACCTGATTGGGAGCAGGGTATTTGTCCGGTTTCGGATATACTTAGCAACTTATCCGCTTTACAGGTATCCCCTCTCCAGGTAGAGGATTTTAGGCATGGCCGCAGGTTTAGCCTGGGAGATGACTATAGCGACGGTACCGAGCTTGCGCTATATGACTCTGAGCATCGGCTCATTGGCATCGGCAGTGCGGTCAAAGGTTATATCAGACCAGTCCTGGTAATCAATGGAGATGCTGCCAGGTGAGCGTAATCTGCATCGGCACCTTTGATGGCATCCATATCGGACATCGCAAGCTCTTGCAACGTGCGAGAGATTTTGCGATTGCCGAAAAGCTTGAATCGGTGGTCATCACCTATCGGGATCATCCGGCTTTTACTTTAAGAAAAGATGCCACGCCCAAATTGCTCTGTCCTTCGGCTCTGAAGGAGGAGCTACTCCAAAAACTGGGTATAGATCAAGTGGTTATGTTGGATTTTACACCGGAATTTGCCCATACCACGGCCTCTGACTTTTTGGATCAATATCTAATCCCGCTTTGGCATCCGCGGGTGATAGTAGTCGGCTACGATAGTCATTTTGGTAAAGATCGGGAAGGGAATCGGGATTTTCTGGCAAAATACGCTTCCCGCTATGGCTACAGGTTGGAATATGTCCAGCCGGAGCTATATCAGGGTAAACCTGTGAGCAGCAGTATGATACGCCGCTTTCTGGCAGAGGCTAAGATAGAAGAGGCAAATACCCTTTTGGGGAGAGCCTACAGCCTCTTGGGAACAGTTAAAAGAGGCATGGCCAAGGGGCGCAGCTTAGGCTTTCCCACGGCTAATCTCAAGCTGGATAATCCTCATCAGCTCGTTCCGGCAGAAGGCATATACTTCAGTAGAGTACATCTTGAACAAGACACTTTTTTTGGCTTGACGAATATCGGTAAATCTCCCACCGTGAAACACAGTGGAATTATCGAGATCGAAACCTATATTATCGATTTTGCATCAGAGATTTACGGATCTGCCATGCAGATAGAATTGTTAAAGTACTTTAGAGAGGAAAAGATGTTTGCCAATATCTCAGGTCTTATCCATGCCATGCAGCAAGATTTAGCGCAAGCCAGATCCTTGATACGGGAGATGGGGTGTTAAAACGCCTTTTGCTCATCCTGCCGTTCTGCTTTGGCTTGCTCTTTGCCATCCAGTGCATCTCCGCCGATGGTAAGAAGATCGATCTGGACAGCAAAGAATACCACTATCACTATCATAACTCAGTAGATGATTATCACTTCTTTGGTTCAAACCGCTGGGCTGTAAGATTCAATTTCCGGAATGCATATCCAGGGATGCACGAGGTGAATTTCAAGGTTCAAGGGGCCAGATTGTGGTTTCCTTTCTCCGGGAGTACGGTAAGTGTGCAATTGATGTCTGATCTGGATGGATCTCCCGGCAATGTGCTCGCCACTCAAACAGGGGATGTGCTCGACCACCAGGTTGATTTGTATTTTGATAGTCCGCATATTGCCGAGAAGGTCTGGTTGATGGTGGATTACACTACCAATATGGGCAACCGTTTTGTTGCCGCCAGCATTGGTGGGGGTGAAAACAGCTACTATATGAATCAGGTAGGTGATATCCAGTATATTTCGAGTATGGCCAATGCAGGTTTCAATTGTGAGCTGCTCTTTGGGGTCTTGGGAGATTTTGTAGGGGATGAAGTGGATCTGCAGCTGAGCAGTTTTGATCTGGCCGGTGAGCTTCTTCCCGCAGGCAGTGTATATCCCAGCTTTTCTATCTACAACCACAGCGATACAACCATTTCCTCTGCTCAATTGAGGCTAATCTTGAGTCGTCCCGGTTTTGCCCAATATGATACACTGGATATCGATATAGCCGATGCCTTGGCTCCGCGTGAGCAATATGAATTTGATGGTTCAGATACCGGGGAGTATGCGCTTACTTTGCCAGATGAGCCTACCCAATTGCGGGTGGAAGCTATTCTGAGCAGTGAATTTGCGGAGCATGACACCCTATTTGCGAATAATTCCAAAACTATATACTATCAGGTTTTCGCAGATGAATCTCCGCTACAGCTGGTAGAGAACTTTCTGCGGCAGGATCAGAGCGGGGTGATCAATGGCATTCAACAAGCCTTATTGCCCGCACAAGCCCACGCGCTGCAATACTATCCCATTCTCTCAGATTCTCTTGCCAATATTAGCTCCCGACAGCGTTTTAATTGGTATGGGTTCAATTCTATCCCCCGCACAGTGGTAGCTGGAACCGAACAAATCATCGGCTTTACCGATCAATATCAGGATAGCTTTGTGCAAGCAATAGCTACGCTTGAGGGTAAACGCAGCTTTGTATCGGATTCTTCCTGCTCGTTGACAGCCTTGGAAAATACCGAAAACGTAAATGTACGCATCCAATTGTTCAATGAGCATACCCATCTGTATACGCAAACTACTCAGAGTCTGATGATGGGTTCGCGATTCTTTACCGGTTTGTTTCAAAAGCTGGCCGGGGAAGAAAATGAATATTATGTGCTCAGACGCTGGATTGCCTTTGCTGATACAATAAATACGGCCTTTGATCAGGGTGCCAGCTTGGAAAAAAACTACACCTTTACGATCAACGATTTATCCGAGTCGGAATTGGAACAGGAGTATAGATTGTATTATTGGGTGCAGGGCAACGGCAATAGGCAGATTTATTATGCAGATTTCAGCGATTTTTATCCGGCATCTTATACTCCCAATGCTGATTTCGTGACACCAAGCCTTGATCTGAGACTCTATCCCAATCCCCTGAGGGTGGATCAAACGCTCAAGATAGAAGGGGATGGCAAAGCCAAACTAAGCATCTACAACCTGCGGGGTCAGCGCATCTATAAAAACGATTCCTTTCAACGCGAGCTGAATCTGGAGAACGCTCTCTTTCCCGCGGCGGGCATCTATTTTATCCGCATTGAGCAGGAAGGACAGGTGGCGACTACCAAAAAAATAAGCATAATAAAGTGATATGATATGGAACACATTTTAGCAAACGAATTACACCAGTATGAAAGCAAAGAGATCATAGGCTTTTATCTCGCTGTAGAAAAAGAACTCAGGGAAGGCAAAGGCGGGCAATATCTCAGACTCAAGCTGCAAGACCGCAGTGGACAAGTTACTGCCAATGTCTGGAAAGATGCTGTCAAAGCCGCAGCCGATTTTGACGCAGGGGATGTGGTAAAAATCCGGGCTCAGGTAGTGAATTACAAAGGCCAGATCCAGCTATCCATCACGCAGCTGCGCTATGCTGATAAAAGCGAATATGAGATCAGCAACTATGTGACCTGCAGCAGATTTGAACCAGATTTCTTGGCTGAACGCTTCTGGGCTTTTGTAGATAAGGTAGAAAACGAATATCTAAACCGCCTCTTACACACGATATTTGATGATAAGGATTTCTTTACCAGATTCCTGGAAGCTCCGGCAGCAAAGAGTTGGCACCACAATTACAGGCACGGACTAATCGAACATATCATCGCCGTAGCCTCACTTTGTGAATATGCTAGCTCCCTGTATCCGGTATCCCGGGATCTCATGCTTGCCGGTGCCTTGCTGCATGATGTAGCCAAAGTGATCGAATACAATGCCAAAATTGCCATAGATTTTACCGATGAAGGACGTTTGCTGGGACATCTGAGCATGGGTGATCAAATGGCAGTTCAAGCCGCTGCACAGATTCCCGGCTTTCCCGAAGATCTCTTGCTCAATCTGCGGCATCTCATCCTTTCCCATCATGGTGAGTATGAAAAGGCCTCAGTCCGTCTGCCGCAAACTTTGGAAGCGGTGCTTTTGCATCATTGCGACAATCTCGATGCTCAAGCAGCCGGAGTTAGTCAATTGCTCGCCGCATCTCCTCCCGATGCTATTTGGAGTGAATACGACAAGATCAACAACCGTTACTATCGCATAGTTCGAATCTAAAGAAAGCATGTTCCAGACTTCCGTGCTTGCCAGTGGCAGTAAAGGTAATAGTATTCTGATTCGCAGCACCGATACCGCCATTATCCTGGATGCCGGAATCAGTCTCAAACGGATCTGGAGTGCCCTGGAAGCCTTGCAGGTGCCGCGCCATAGCATCAAAGCCGTGGTCGTATCGCATGAGCATTCGGACCACACGCGCAGTGTAGGTGCTCTGGTGCGCAGTCTCAGAATTCCCCTGATCATCTCGGCGGATACCTATTCATATTGTGCTCACCGGTTAGGCAAGGTGCAAGAATATCTTCGTTATTTTGAAAGTGGGGCGGATTTTCTGGTGGGGGATATTTTGGTTAGTCCCTTTCGCTCTTCCCACGATGCGGTGGATTCCTGCAATTTCTGCTTTGAGCATGATGACCGTAAGCTTGGTGTTGCGCTGGATCTCGGCTATTTTTCCAAACTTACCACCTTCAAACTGAGTGCTGTAAATACCCTGATCCTGGAGAGCAATCACGATATCACCATGCTGATGGAGGGACCCTATGACTGGAATTTAAAAAAGCGGGTCAAAAGCGAGCATGGTCATCTCTCAAATGATCAAGCGGTGGGATTACTTTCCCAAATCATGCATTCGGGGATGGAAAACCTGATCCTGGCACATCTTTCCGAGACTAATAACCATCCTGATCTTGCCTTTGAGGTTATGAATAGCTATCTGCAAAGCATCCGCAGCGGCATCAGACTCTTGGTGGCGAGTCAGCATGAGCATACTGGATTAGTGGATGTATGATACTTTTGGGATTTACATCAGCATCATCGGATCAATATCGATCTGAGTGCTAATTCCCTTTGGTGGGGTAAAGCCCTTTTGGATATAATTGATAGCGGCAGCGATGATTTTTGGGCTTTGACCTTTGAGGATCAGATGATAGCGGTAGAGCTGATCTATTTTGCTAAAAGGTGCGGGACTGGGCCCCAGGATGATGAGCTGATCACTTTCTTCGGGCAAAAAAGTTCTTTTCAATCTATCCATCTCACTTATTAGATTCTGAAGATCATTGCTCTGATAGAGAAGCCTTGCCAGTCTGAATGTGGGGGGATACGATAGTCTTTGGCGATAGCGGAGTTCCTCAGCAGCAAAACGCTCAAAATCCTGCTGACTGGCGCATTGGATGGAATAGTGGGTGGGATTGTAACTCTGGATAATGACTTCTCCCTTTTTGTGAGCCCGACCACTACGCCCCGCTACCTGCGTAATAAGCTGAAAGCAGCGCTCACTGGCTCTAAAATCCGGGATATTGAGGCTGATATCGGCATTGATGATGCCGACCAACGTGACATTGGGAAAATCCAGCCCTTTCGTGATCATCTGAGTACCAAGCAGAATGTCTATCTCTTGCCTCTTCATTCGCTGATACATGCTTTTTGAGGTCCGGCTGGAGCTATCACTATCCATTCGTAGCAGCTTGGCGGAGGGGAAAAGAAGTTTAAGGGTGTGTTCCACCTTTTGAGTTCCGGGAGAACCGTATGAAAAACTAAAAGACTGACAAGCCGGGCAACGCCGGGGGATAGGGTAAAAGTGACCACAATAGTGACACTGCATCTCTTCCCGATCACGGTGATAGTACATGCTGATCTCGCAATTTGGACAGGTGATCAATTTCCCACATTTCAAGCATTGCACAAAGGAAGAATAGCCGCGTCTGTTTTGAAAGAGGATGACCTGTTCTTTTCTCTCCAGGCGTTCCGTGATTGCTCTGGCTAATTCATCGGAGATCAATTCGGGATTTTCGCGGTCACAGAGATTGACGATTTTGACCTGAGGCAGAGTAAAATGCAAGGGACGCTTGCTCAGGCGATGTAATTTATATTTCCCCTTTTGGTAGTTGTACCAGCTTTCCAAAGACGGTGTGGCCGAGCCGAGAATGATCTGTGCTTGAGCCTGTTTTGCTCTTACCACTGCCAAATCCCGACCGTGATAGCGGGGCACATTATCTTGCTTGTAACTTTGCTCATGCTCTTCATCCACGATGATCAGTCCCAGATTTTGCACTGGAGCGAAGATCGCGCTCCGTGCCCCAATCGCAATCCGGCAGCGGCCTTCACGCAGCTTTTTCCATTCGGTATAACGGTGATGATTGCTCAATTGGCTATGTAAAACTGCCAGACTATCACCAAAACTGGAATCAAAGCGATCCAGCATTTGCGGGGTGAGCGCGATTTCCGGAATTAAAAAAATCACGCTCTTGCCGGCAGCTAAATACTTGCGGATAATCTCAATATAGACTTCGGTTTTGCCGCTACCAGTGATACCATAGAGCAGATGAACCTGAAAGTGACCAAAATCCTGCAAAATCTCAGAAATTGCCGTCTCTTGCTCACGGTTCAAGATTATGTCTTTGGCGGCACTCCCGGCTTCCCTGATCAATTCAGATTCCTGAACTTCCCGCGGAAAGATGCGGATAATCCCTTTTTTTACCAGACCTTTCAGCGCACTGTATCTCACCAAATTGCTAATCTGGGACATGGGGAAAGCAGCGGGTTCAACCTTGATCAATTCCCAAGCTTCCCGTTGCCGTAAGGGGAGCTCATTTGCGGCAAAGTCCGAGTGCAGGATTTCGATGAAATTCTTTTTTTGGGGTTTATCTTTGTGCTTGAGACTGGGAGTTATAGAGATCAAAGCATCTTGGGCGGCAGATTCCGCCATTTTGTATAGAGGATAATCCGGCAACAGCTTTTTGAGTGCGCTGAGTTTGTGGTTATTTTGAGCCTGCAGAGCTTCATACAGGGGCAAATAAGACGGGGGAATAGCTTCCTGAGAACCAATCCAGGCAATCTCGGCATCTACATCGGCTTGCAGCTTTGCCGGTAACATGGCAAATACTGCCTTACCTAAAGAAGAGCGGTAGTATCCAGCCATCCACACTGCTAAATCCAGCAATTCGGGGGTGAGCACCGCTTCCTCATCCAAAACCTCAACAATGCTCTTGTAACGATAATTTTGAGCCGGAACTTCTTCCATGCAAATGCCTAACATCAGTTTGGCCTTCAGTGGGACCAAAACTCTGACTCCTCGAGTAATTTTCTCGTGGTAAGTATAACTGAAATCCCGATCTATGCCCAAAGGCAAGCATACTTTGTAATAATACATAAAGGGAATAAGCTGGGTGGGCACTATTTTGTCAATAAAAACCGCAGACAAAGGCTATTATTTACTGTAAAAGTTGCGTCATCCCGCTTTCCCATGCTTCGCAGAGGTACTCACAATTATTATCGATTTACCCCCACAGATGCCACTAATGCATCTATCCTACTGATACAATGCTGTCAA
>JARRCD010000002.1 GCA_029982875.1 Candidatus Cloacimonadota bacterium
CTGATTAAATCTTTGATTTCGGCACTGCTAAAAGCATAACTCTTATTGCAATAATGGCAAACCGGCGCAATTCCCTCTTGCATGCTGAGAAGCTCTGCTTTTCCCAAAAGCAAGAGTCCACGGGCAAAACGTTCTTTACTGCAATCGCAGCGATAATACAGCTGACTTTGCTGATTGATCTGCCATTTGAGGTTTTTAAGGACGAATTTATTGAGAATATCTTCCAAAGCTAATCCCATATCCATGAGATCGGATACATTCGGGGTATGGCGCAGATTTGTCTCGATCAAACGGGAGCTATTTATATCTGCCTGAGGAAGCTCCTGAATCAGGATGCCACCAGCAGACCTGACCTTTGCTGCAGCATCTATCAGAACTCCCAGGTTGACGGCGGAGGCTATCTGCTCACTTTGCCGGTAGTATTCTGCCA
This sequence comes from Candidatus Cloacimonadota bacterium, assembly GCA_029982875.1. GTDB lineage: Bacteria > Cloacimonadota > Cloacimonadia > Cloacimonadales > Cloacimonadaceae > UBA5456. The sequence continues at coordinate 431 of JARRCD010000002.1, forward strand.
GATCAGTTGCAATTTCTGCATCAGTGAGCTCAATACTGCCCCGATAGGGAGCTTTTAGCCCACTTTGTTTGATCACACTAAAGGTCCCTTTCCCGATATGTTTCCCGACCAGGAAATTGTCTTTTGATTGCTCAAACCAAAGCTGTGGTTTAAAAGCAAAGGCCTTGATATCTCCCTCTTTTTTGGCTATGGCGATACCACCCTTCAAGGGTCCATCACCATCGATGCGGATCGAGACTTCGCTTCGTGGCGCTTTCAATTCGCCGCTCATCAATGCTACTGCGGTGATTAATCTCCCCATCATTATGGTAGGGAGGGGATAAAGATCATGGATGTCTCGGGCAGCTTGCACGATTTCAGTGGTATCAACGGCAAATAGCCGGAATTGATTGTCCAGGATGCTGCCTCTCAGCAATCTTCCTTCAGGGATTTTCATGATGAATCCAAACAGTGGTTATTTTGGTTTGAGGATAGTAGGTCTGTAAAATCTCCCGGTAATCACTCCCTGCGCGGGCTTTTCTGAGCGCTCCGACTTGACACATTCCCACGCCATGGCCGGAGCCGCGACCTTTGATAGTAATCCTTTTGCCGGGATGGACCAGGGTCTTGCCGGGGTTATTGGCAAAATAAAAGAAGGAAGAAGGCAGCATATTAAAGGCTTGCCGGATCTTGTATTCGCCCTGTAATCGGTGCGTATCGTTGATCAAAAGCTCAAGGATGCGCCCGCTTTCACCGCGTTTCACAATGCGGATGCTTGTGATGCTGGAGAGTCCCAGATTTTGCGCCAGCTCTTTGCGGTCGATGCTGCACTGCCAATTTAGTGCGCTCCTCTCCCAAGAGCTCATGTTTTCAGTATCAACCTGAGTATTTATCCAGTTAGCAGCACCTGCTTCGGTGGAAAGGTCATATTTACTGGCTTCAGGGATACAAAGAGAGCCACTGAGCTGAGGGAGATAAGCTCCATTCCAGATGGCTTGGGAGGAATCAGTCTTGCCTCCACAACTGCTGTGATAGGTGGAATCCACTACCCGATCCCCGGTAACCATGATCTCCGCAGCAGTTTCGCTTACTGCCTCTGCGATGGCACTATTGCGCAGGTGCTTACCCTTGTAAACCTGGCAATGAGTTGAGTTGCAGAGATCATAACCATCTTTGGCATGACGGTTGTAGAGCAAAAGATTCACGGCGTGAGTTCGGGCCGCAACCGCCTGAGCCTTGAGGGCTTGCATAGGGCTGTTGTTTCCTATCTCATTAGGGATTACTCCGGCGATATATTCTTCCAGGGGCAGAATCTGATTGATTACCAATTGATGATCCACTTCCTTGAGGATAAATTCTCCTTCATAGCATAAGTCTCCAATCCAAAGCTGGTCTGCTGCGATCTTTACCGGGCTCTCAAAATAGCGGGCTTCACCGGCGGCATCTGTTATGACGATGCTGGAATTTACTATAGGAATCTCTTCAATTCTACGCTCCGGTAAGCCCAATGCCAGGGCATATGCTTTGGCTTGTTCGATGGTGCCAAAACTCTGGGGGAAAAAGTATCTGTTCTCTTGCTTGATTACCAGGTAAGCTCCTTCCCAGTCAAAATAGACCTTGTTTTGTGCATCCTCGCATTCGCTTAATTCGGTCTCTTCTATGCGCTCTACAATGCCGAATCTGCTCTCGTGGCTATCTTTAAGTATAGAAATGCTAAGCTTGCCTTGCAAATCCTGACAAAAGAGCCCGCTGGCATCGCAAAAGGAGTATTCCCCTTCCGGCAAATCCATGCTCGAGGCAGTGTGGAGATTGACTTCCAGATACAAACTGCCATCTCTGATCTCTGCAGCACTTAACCAAGTGCAAATTATCAGCATGATCAGCAAAGCTTTTCGCATTATTGGACCACAGCGCCAGGTTGACCACCGTCACTGCTTACCAAATGCAAGCCATCGTCGTCATGGGCAGCCAGGATCATGCCATTGGACATGGTGTTTCTGATCTTACGAGGCTGCAGGTTTACCAGCATTGTGACGGTCTTGCCAATGATATCCTCCGCTTTGTAACTCTGGGCTATACCAGCTACCAATTCCCTGGTTTCAAAGCCCAGATCCACCTTTAATTTAAGCAGCTTATCAGTTTTGGGGATGGCACTGGCTTCAAGCACCTTTGCCAATCTCAAATCCAGAGCAGCGAATTGCTCATAACTAATCTGAGCTTTTATCGGCTCATAGTCTTTCTTTGCACTGTTATCGGCTTTGGAGTGAAGCTTCTGAATCTGAGCTGCGATAGCTTCATCCGGAATCTTTTTCATCAGGGGCTTGAATTCATGCAAGAGGAAATCCTGCTTTATAAAGGCATCCTGCCAGCAAGTAAGGCTGGGCAAAGACATCATTTTCCTTAGCGCCAACATGTGTTTGGGCATAATAGGGGAGAGGGCTACGGATATTCTCTGCAAAAGAGAAGCGCAGACCCAAAGGGTTTGTTTCACTTTCTCCTTGTCTGTCTTGATTACCAGCCAGGGTTTTTGTTCGTCAAAGAAGCGATTTCCTCGTCTGGCCAGATCAATGATAGCGCGGGTATTGCGTTTGACCTGATAATTCTCATAGGAAGCAGCTATTTCGGTCATGATCTGATCTGCTTCGGTCAATAGTGACGCAGGGGTCTCATCCAGGCTTACGCAGGGTATTTGGGAATCAAAGTGCTTTGCCGCAAAACTAAATACACGGTGAGCAAGATTGCCTAAAACGTTGTTCAATTCCCCATTTATCTTCAGCTGGAAGTCCTTGAAGCTAAAATCTGCATCTTGCTTCTCGGGTGCATTTGCCGCAAGATAGTAACGCAGATACTCGCCATCAAAGTCTTGCACAAATTCATCTACCCAGATAGCCCAGTTTCTGCTGGTGGAAATCTTATCCCCTTCCAGATTCATAAATTCATTGGCGGGGATATCATGCGGCAGACAGTATTTGGTATTTTGTCCCATCAGCATAGCAGGCCAGATCAGGGCATGGAAGATAATATTATCTTTGCCGATAAAGTGAATCAAATGCGTATCTGGATCCAGCCAATAGTCTTTCCAGAGTTCCGGCTTACCAATCTTGGCTGCCCATTCAATGGTAGATGAGATATAGCCGATTGGGGCATCAAACCATACATACAGCACTTTGCCTTCCGCTTCTTTCAAGGGCACGGGCACTCCCCAGCTCAGGTCCCGAGTGATGGAACGTTCAATCAAACCTTGATCCAGCAGATTTAGCATAAAATTCCGCACATTCTCTTTCCAATAATCCTTGTGTGATATCCACTGCTTGAGCTGCTCGGTAAAGTGATCCAAGAGGATAAACCAATGCTTTGTTTCTTTGATTACCGGTCGCTTGCCGCAAATCTTGCAGACTGGGTCTTTCAGAGCCGTGGTTTCATAGGTCTGGCCGCAGGCATCACACTGATCGCCGCGCGCACCAGCTTTGTCACATTGGGGGCAAGTGCCTTCCACATACCGGTCGGGCAAATATCTTTGGCAGTTTTCACAATAAAACTGTCGGGTAGTCTTGGCTTTAATGTGCCCATTTTCATACAGTTCGCTAAAAAATCTCTGGGACAATTCATAATGCTGCGCCCGGGCAGTTCCGGAGAAATTATCAAATTCTATGCCGATACCATCAAATGCAGCTTTGATGCTTTGATGGTAGCGCTTTACTATCTCAATGGGCTGAATTCCTTCCTTATCTGCAGAGATCGATATTGGGGTGCCGTGTTCATCGGTGCCGCAAACAAAGACTACATCTTTACCCTGAAGCCGCAGATAGCGGACAAAGATATCCGCCGGAAGGTAGGCCCCGGCTACATGTCCCACGTGCAATTTACCATTGGCATAGGGTAAGGCGCTGGTTACGATATATTTCATTTATTCTCCAAAAAACTCATGATGTAAAAGTGAGACGGTGGTTGCTACTTTTTCAGAAGGCAACATCAATTCCAGACTCCGTTCACTATGTGAAATGCGTTCGATCTGGCAATGCTCTGTAAGCTTGAGCACGCGTGCTATGAAGGCCGGGTCTGCGGCTAAACCGAGACCAACCAGGATCACAAAGCCCCAATCCTTGTCTTTGGTGAATTGATCATAACCTGATTCTAAGAGCAAATAATCAATCTCACTCTCATATTTTGCTTCGATAAAGAGCTCCAGGGCTTGATCTTGCAGATTGATCTTAAATATCTCATGATGCCATTTATTAAGCAACAAGAGTGCTTTGGCATCAGGTTTGATCCGATAGCGCATAAGATCTTCTTTATGGGCAATGGCATTTACTTGACGTTCTTCCATAGCTTTATCCTTAGGACTTTCTTCCCGGGTAATTGTTGTTCCTGCAGCATAATTGAGGGACGATCTCACTTCTACGGGAACTTTGTATTTATAGGCATATTCGACCGCTCTTGGGTGAAGCACTTTTGAACCGTTATAGGCCAGAGCCAGCATATCCAGATAGCCGATTTCACGGATAAAGCGCGCCTGCGGCACAAGGCGCGGATCAGCGGTATACACGCCATTTACATCGGTGTAGATCTCACACTTTGCCGCTCCCAGATAGCAGGCCAAAGCCACGGCAGAAGTATCCGACCCTCCCCGTCCCAGCGTCGTGATTTCTTTGGCTGTGCTTACGCCCTGAAATCCTGCCACGATTACGACCTTACCTTTAGCTAATTCCTCTTGGATCCTGAAGGCATTTACCTTAATAATCCTGGCATTTCCATGATGATCATCTGTGATAATCCCGCTTTGAGATCCGGTGAATGAGATAGAGGAAATATTTTCTTCCATCAAAGATAATGATAAAAGGGACATAGAGATTCTTTCTCCGGCGGTAAGCAGCATATCCAGCTCTCTGCGGGAGGGATGTGGCGTGATCTCATAAGCGAGTTTGAATAGCTCATCGGTAGTTTTAGCCATTGCCGATACCACCAATACTAATTGATCTCCACCGCGGATATCTCTGGCCAATCTATGGGCTATAGCACGGATCTGTCCCACACTGCCTACAGAGCTGCCCCCAAATTTCTTTACAATGATTGCCATCTATACCTTGGCTGCTGCTTTGAGAAAGGCCACAAAAAGCGGATGTGCCCGGTTGGGACGGGATTTGAATTCAGGGTGAAATTGCACCCCGAGATGAAAGTCATTGGCCGGGTATTCTACTATTTCTACCAGGAGTCCTTGCTCGGACACTCCACTCAAGCAAAGCCCGGCATCACTTAGTATCTTGCGGTAATCGTTATTAAATTCATAGCGATGACGGTGTCTTTCCTTGATCTCAAGCTCGTTGTAGGAGCGATGAGCCAGACTCCCGGGTTGCAAGATGCATTTATAAGCACCAAGCCGCATAGAGCCCCCCACCATTTCGATATAGCGTTGATCTTCCATGAGATGGATCACGGGATGCGGGCTGATTTCGTCAAATTCTGTGCTATGAGCTTGTTGCAGTTTACAGACATTGCGGGCAAATTCTATCACCATTACCTGCATGCCCAGACAAATCCCAAACAGAGGGATATTCTTGTTACGGGCGTATTGGGAAATCAGGATTTTTCCATCAATCCCGCGAACTCCAAAGCCTCCAGGAACCAGAATCCCGTCTATTTCTGCAAACTCCTTATCCAGGTCTCTATTTTTGAATTTTCGCTCAGAATCTACCCATTTGATAGTGAGTTTTCTACGGATATGAGCGGCGGCATGGGTAAGGGCTTCCACGACGCTTTTATAGGCATCCTGATGTTGCACATATTTACCACAAATAGCGATCCGCACTTCGGTTTCGCTATTTGCCTGATTATCCAAAAACCTTTGCCAAGCATCCAAATTCATGGAGCCGTTCTTCACGTTGAAATGGCGACAGATAAGATCCGGCAGCTTTGCTTTCTGGTAGATCAAGGGTATTTCATACACACATTTCACATCTATGGCATTGATAACGCATTCCTTGGGCACATTGGTGAATAGCGCTATTTTGGCATAAATATCGTCACCAAATTGCTTTTCACTGCGGCAGAGGAGAATATCGGGTTGAATACCAATTTCCCGCAGTTTGTAGGCACTATGTTGAGAGGGCTTGGTCTTGAGCTCTCCCGCAGTTTTGATATAGGGAACATAGGTGAGCAAGATATTCAAAGTGTCGTGTACACCGAGATCCAGCCGCAATTGACGCACCGCTTCCAAAAAGGGCAGACTTTCGATATCACCGACCGTGCCCCCGATCTCGGTGATCACAAAGTCATTACCATCTGCCAGGCGCTTTATCCGGCGTTTGATCTCATCCGTCACATGGGGTATCACCTGAACTGTCTTTCCCAGATACAGCCCTTTGCGTTCATTCGAGAGCACAGTTTCATAAACTTGGCCGGCACTACAGCTACTTTGAGAGGTTAGCGCCTCATCTACAAAGCGCTCATAATGTCCCAGATCCAGATCAGTTTCGGCGCCGTCATCGGTCACAAATACCTCTCCATGTTGAAAGGGACTCATTGTTCCGGGGTCTACATTCAGATATGGATCAAATTTTTGCAGCACCACCTTGTAGCCCATTGATTTTAGTAGTAAACCTATAGAAGCGGTTGCTATCCCCTTGCCCAAAGAGGATAGCACTCCGCCCATTACGAAGATGTATTTTGCCATTATTTGCTTCCTTAGACCATTTTCTTGATTTCGTCTAAGGATTCTTTGATGGCATTTACCGTATAAGCCAAATCTTCATCTGTATGTCGGTAACAGATATAGCCATGATGGTAAGGTTGCAGGAAGACCTTGCGGCGGATAAGCTCGGTATAGAATTGTACTCTAAGCTTCTTATACAAGCCCGTGTCATCTTTTTTGAAGGTAACAAAAGGCATCCAGGGAGCACCACTGAATTCTACGGGTAAATTGGAATCATCGATTATTTTTTGGACGTCCCGGCCAAATTTTTCACCTTTTTGGGCTACTGTTTCCAGCACTTTATCTCGTTGCAAGATCTCAATAGTCTTCAGGGCTGCCACAATGCTATCACTATTCGGGAAGAAGGTAGAGGAGAGAAATACCTGATCTGCCAGGACTTTCATATACTCTTCTTTCCCAACTAAAGTCGCAATGGCATAACCATTGGCCATAGCTTTACCAAAAGTGGAAAGATCCGGAGTGACGCCAAAGTATTCCTGAGCGCCGCCGAGCGCAACTCTGAATCCGCTGCGAATCTCATCAAAGATCAGCAGGCAGTGATATTTATCCGCCAGCTCACGTACAGCTTCCAGATAACCCGGCTTGGGCATCTCCACGGCTGCTCCCAGCGGGTGCCCCACCGGGGTGATGATAATCGCAGCCATATCGTCTTGATGCTGCTTGAGCAAGCTCTCCAATGCATCTATATCATTATAGTGAAATTCCAGGGTATCCTCATAGAGCTTTTCCGGAATTCCGCCTTTCACTTCGACGCACCAATCGTGCCATCCATGATAACCGCAGCGTGCTATCTTGGTCTTGCCGGTGCAAGCGCGAGCTACTCTGATGGCAATTGTCGTAGCATCAGAGCCGGTTTTTACCAAAGCTGCCATTTCGCAGGAAGGAATGAGCTCCTTGAGTTTATGTACCAGCTGGTTTTGCTGGGGCTGGGTCAATGAGAAGCAAAAGCCTTTGTTATTGACCTGTTCTTGCACGGCATGGTCGATCTCAGCTTCGCGATAGCCGATGATGATGGGACCATAAGCACAGAGAAAATCTATATATTCATTTCCATCTACATCAGTGACTCGGCCGCCTTTACCATGATCAAAGAAAATTGGATATTCTCCCTCTACAAAATTGTAGGGTCTGCGGATACCGGCAACTGCACCGGGGACAAGTTTGAGGGCTTCTTCATACATTGCCATACTTTTATCGAGTTTGAGTTTTTCTGCCATGATTATTTCCTCTCCCAAAGGGTAGCAATACCCATTCCGCCACCGATACAAAGAGAGGCCAAGCCTTTCTTGTTCTGGCGGCGTTTCATTTCGTGTAACAAAGTAACGATAATCCGGGCACCACTCGCTCCGATAGGATGTCCTAAGGCGATGGCACCACCATTTACATTGACTATGTCCGGATTCAAGTTGCCCAAGCCTGCCTCAAGCAAGCCCTTGAATACAGATAAGGATTGAGCTGCAAAGGCTTCATTGAGTTCAACTAATTCGATATCGTTCAAAGTCCATCCGCTTTTATGCAGCACCTTTTTTATGGCTGGCACGGGACCAATGCCCATGATGGCAGGATCAACTCCGGCGGAAGCACTTTCCACAAAATATGCCAGAGGACTAAGCCCAAGTTCCTTGGCCTTATCTTCACTCATGATCAATAAGAGAGCAGCTCCGTCATTGATCCCACTACTGCTCGCGGCTGTTACGCTGCCGTCCTTTTTGAAGGCAGGACGCAATTTTGCCAAAGCTTCCTTGGTCACTCCGGCTCGAGGCATTTCGTCTTTATCGACTACAAGCGGATCACCCTTACGCTGAGGGATACTGATAGGCACAATCTCGTCTGAGAATTTACCACTTTTTTGAGCAGCTTCGGTTTTGTTTTGTGAATTGGTGGCAAAAGCATCCTGTTCTTCCCTGCTCAGAGCATATTTTTCCGCCAGGTTTTCGGCGGTCATACCCATGTGATAGTCATTGAAGATATCGGAAAGACCATCCCGGATCATCATATCCATCATAGTCTTATCTCCCATGCGCGCACCCCAACGGGCATCCTTGAGCAAATATGGAATCTGGCTCATGTTTTCTGAGCCTCCGGCTACGATAACATCGGCTTCTCCACTGGATATCATCAGAGCTGCAAGAGAAACAGCTTTCATGCCGCTGCCACATACTTTATTAACGGTATAAGCCGGCACATAATCTGGTATTCCAGAGTAGATACTGATCTGACGGGCAACGTTTTGTCCCAATCCCGCACCGCAGACATTACCAACTATGACTTCATCAACGACCTCAGGTTTGATTCCGGTTTCTTTGAAAATAGCTTGCAAAGTGTGAACTCCAAGCTGAACTGCGGAGACGTCTTTGAATACTCCACCAAAGCTTCCGATTGCACTGCGCTTTGCGCATACTACAACGGCTTGTTTCATCTTTCCTCCAGATTTTCAATATTTTTCTAATGTATTCCACTCAAACAAAAGCGGGATTTTAGTCAATGCCAATTTCATTTTGCTGTGCGCATAACGGATAACGGATAACCCAAAATCCCATATAAAATCTATGTAATCTGTGTGAGACCCACGCTGTGTATTTAACGGCGATAACTCATGGGAAACAGATCAGAACAGTCTCCTGCCGTTTGCTCTGCTTCGTCTAAAGGATCTGAGCCAGCATAACAAACTATTACCCTGTCCTGTGAACTTACTTTCAACTCGAGATTAAGTCCAGATTAAGTCCTGAGCAGGACTTAATCTGGACTTGAAGCCAAGAGGAAACGAAATTGAGGAGACGAGCAAATTTGCGGGAAGATCTGTCTTAGCGGGGATCTATATCAGTGCTGAGATTGATGTGGAAGCTACTTTGCAGATGGAGAGTATCGTAACGCGATGGCATAGCCGAAAAGTATTTACTGTAAATAATCTGGAGTGTGTATCTCTCATCCTCCAAAGGTGTATAATCCTGCATCTCAAAGAGCAGATCGATTTCTTCATTAGCCCCGATAGTGGCATATTTGTAATCTATGGTATACATCAGCTCTCCGGTGGAATCGAACAACCCCAGAATAAAGAATCCGGAGATATCTACATCGAGGACATTTTGTAGGCTTACAAAGACATCTGCGGGTAGGGGCAGACCGTAAATATCATATAAAAAGGATTCATCTTCGGGGATGGGCACCACATTGATCTCGCTGCTCAGCTTAAAAGTCTGTTCATCCAGCCAAATTCCGCTGTAGCTTCTGGCCGAGCGAAACCCACCCCAATATGCCAAAGTGCGGGCTTCATAATCTGTCATGCCAGGATCATTTACATAGTATGAAGAAGCTCGGTTTGCCGGGCCGTCGCGTTTTACCACCAAGACCCAGTGTGAACGGCGGCCGTTTACTTTGACGATTACCTTGTGTCCCTTCTCCAATTCTGAGGCGAGAAAATGCCAGTCGTTATAACGAAAGCTCTGGGCTTCCAGCTCCAATCCCAGACCTTCGCCATCAATCAATCCGGGGATTTGCCAGCGCAGGTCGTTGCCGTAATAGCCCCCGTTTTTTCGCAACCAGGAGTTCAGCTTATCCGGCGTCATATAGGGATTTGAGGCTTCTGCATTGAGCAGCATCGATAAACAGGATAATACACATCCACTGCGCCCAATGGATGTGCTCCGCCCCAGTCTGTCATATTGCCAACGCGAATCACTCTGGGAAAACCAATTAAATTCCGTTGCGAAGCACTGGACAACTAACAGCATAAAACAGAGACTAAAAAAGAATCTTTTGGTGTGTGACATATTTTCTAAGCTTAACACGATAAATTAGTTACGCATTTTTTGCTAAAATGAAGGGCAGAAACAATCTGTCAATAACAATTTTTCTCTTGCCAGAAATCTACTTGGTAAAAGAATGGAAAAAATAACCTGCGATGAGAGATACGTTCTGGCATCAAGGGTGGAATAATCCTCCCCCTTATGCCTCCATTTTATCAATTTTCGCTTGTACGTCAGGAAGTATTTATGTCGGTAAAAAGACACATTGTAACCATCATCATCGATGATATCGAACAGGCCTTTCAGCCCGTAAGTGAATTGCTGCATGCCCATGCTTCGTATATCCACCTCAGAGTAGGCTATCCGATGCGCGATTGGGGTGTTTTCGTGATCTTTCTGATCATGGAAATGACCACTGCCGAGATGGGTGCTTTTTCTGGTAAATTAGGTATGACCCCAGGTCTCAAAGTAAAGACTCAGACTCTGAAAATTGAAAAAGGAGAAATAAATGAAGATTAACACAGAAGGACTCCAATCCTTTATTCCGGATGATACTATCCAGGCTCTGCTGCAAAGCGAGAGTAAGGCACCCGCCAGTAGAATCCGGGATATCATCCAAAAGTCTTTGGACAAACACAGGCTGGACCCAGCCGAAACAGCAGCTTTGCTGAGTGTCAAAGATCCTGAACTAAAGTCGATGATCTTTGAAGGTGCTCATGAACTCAAAGAACGCATTTATGGCAATCGCATTGTCCTATTTGCTCCGCTTTATGTGGGCAATGAATGCATCAACGATTGCGTGTATTGTGGGTTTAGAATCTCAAACCAGGAATGCGCCCGACATACCTTAAGCCATGACGAGCTCGTCAACGAAACTAAGGCTCTTGTCAATAACGGACACAAACGCTTGATAATGGTCTATGGAGAACACCCCATGTATGACCCCAGGTTTATTGCCGATACCGTTCAGACCGTGTATGAAACAAAATTCAACAAAGGAGAGATCAGGAGGGTCAATATCAATGCTGCGCCTATGGATATCGAGGGCTACCGGATAGTGAAATCCGTAGGAATCGGTACCTACCAGATCTTTCAGGAGACCTATCATCAAAAAACCTATGAAAAACTGCATCCTACCGGTCCCAAAAGCAATTTCCTCTGGCGGTTGGATGGTCTCGACCGCGCCATGAAGGCTGGCATTGATGATCTGGGGATAGGGGCTTTGATGGGTCTTTATGACTGGCGTTTTGAAGTGATGGGACTGCTCTATCACGCCATCCATTTGGAGGATACTTTTGGAGTGGGACCTCATACTATATCCTTCCCCCGGATAGAACCGGCCATTGGGACCGAATTTACTCAACATCCTCCTTTCAAGGTGTCTGACGAAGATTTCAAGCTCTTGGTGGCGGTGATTCGCCTCAGTGTCCCCTATACCGGACTGATCCTCACCGCACGTGAGCCGATTGCAGTTCGTAACGAAGTGTTGCCTTTGGGGATATCTCAAATAGATGCCGGAAGCTCAATCGGGGTGGGAGACTATGCGCACAAGGACGATGAATCCCGTAAGAAGTCACAATTTGTTTTGGGCGATACCCGCCCCTTGGATGATGTAATCTATGAATTGGCAAAAGATGGCTATATCCCTTCGTTTTGCACTTCATGCTATCGGGCCGGACGCACCGGCGAACATTTCATGGAATTTGCCATTCCCGGATTTGTAAAACGCTTCTGTACACCCAATGCGCTCCTGACTTTTGCCGAATATCTCGATGATTATTCCAGTGAACGCACCAAAGCGCAAGGTCAGAAGCTCATTGATTTTGAGCTTTCCCGCCTGGAAGATACCGAGATGAAAGCTTCTTTAACGGAGAAACTCGCAAAACTTAAGGCAGGGCAGAGAGATCTCTATTACTAAGGAGAAGATCGGGATTTTGCCCCATTAGCATGAGTTCCGCCCCGAACATGCAACTATAGATTTGCTTAGGGTGTCCATTAGCTTTATCTTGTCTAATAAAAACAAGGAGTACGACATGCTTATCCAGATAACTGACCAAAACTTTCAGGAAGTTACTTCAAGTGGCTTGGTATTAATAGACTTTTGGGCACCTTGGTGCGGACCCTGTAAAATGATCACTCCTACCATAGAAGAAATCAGTAAGGAAAATGAAAATATTAAAGTGGGCAAACTCAATGTGGACGACTATCCGGATCTTGCGGGGAAATATGGGGTTATGAGCATCCCAACTTTGCTCTTTTTCAAAGATGGCGAGGTGCAGGATAGCTCTATTGGCGTAGTACCCAAAACCGTGATCCAAAATAAACTTGCTGCTCTGAATGATGGGGCAGGGAATCTTGCACCGTAAAGATCTGATAAATATCCTTGAATATTATCCCTTCAGAGCTCTGATTGCACTGCTGAAACTGCTGCCATATAGTTGTAGCAAAGCCTTGATATTGGCGTTATTCAGACTATTTGGTTATGGTATCGGAATTAGGCGCAATGTTGCTGCTGCACAGCTGAAAAAAGTCTATCCAAGGTGGGATGATGCGCACCTGCACAAAGTCTTAAAAGCTATCTACCGGCAGCTGGCTCTGAATATTGCCGAAGAATATTTGCTGGATGATGATAGGCTGAATAAGAATTCCACCGTTAAAGGGAAAGAACATATAGAAAAAGCACTGTCCCTGGGGAGGGGAGCCATCCTGGCTACGGCGCATTTTGGGAATTGGGAAGCAGCCCGCATCCTCCCCCTCAAAGGCATCCCCCTGGACGTTATCACCAAAAAACAGCGTAATACCCTCTTTGACAACTATACCAATGCCATCAGACAGCGCAGCGGTATGCATGTCATTGATATGAAGCGCGGATTGAGGGATGTCATTACCAATCTCAAAGAAAACCGCCTGGTAGCAATCCTGGCAGATCAGAATGCAGGATCACGGGGGATAGTATTGGATTTTCTGGGCTATCCGGCTTCACACTGGAAAGGAGTAGCCAAGCTTTCGCTAAGATATCATATCCCCATCGTGCCGAGCTTTGTGGTTCGTCAAAAAGATGATAGCCTTTGCTTTGAATTTTCTGAGATGATCTACTATCCGGATTTGGAGGATAAAGAAGAAAACTATCCCCAGCTGCTATCCCCAATCATCCGGATCACAGAGGATTATATCAACCGCTATCCAGAGCAATGGTTCTGGGTGCATAAGCGCTGGAAACACGCCTGCGATATGTTCCAAAGATAAAGATTGACAGCTATTCAATGCATACAAAGTTGGTAGTACTATAGTAGATTGGAGTAATCAATGTATATAGATCATCGCTATGAAGTTTTGGAGAGCTTGGGCTCCGGAAGTTGGGCAAATGTATATAAAGTACGGGATCTTCGCTCAGACAAGATATATACTCTGAAACTCTTTCAATACCTTTCTTCAGAGGAGCTTTATCGCTATTTTAGCGCTGAAGATATGCATCATATTACCCAGATTGAGCATCCCAATCTCTCCCATGTGGTGGATTTCGGACATGTGGGTGATCATATCTACTTTATCAGTGATTATTTTGAAGGCAAGACTCTGGCATACTTCCGTTTTTCACCCAACAGAATCCATCTTATCTATGATATTGTAGTACAAATCTGCTATGCTCTCCATGCTTTGCATCGCCAGCAAATCCTCCATAAAGACCTCAAGCTCGAGAATGTCTTGTACAATCTGGAGAATGGACAAATCACCATCAATTTAATCGACTATGGTTTTTCCAAGATCGATCCCAACACGGATAGCCAGCATGTATCAGGCTCCTTGCCCTATTTGGCTCCGGAATTGTATCTGGGGCACGCACCGACTGAAAGCAGCGATTTCTATGCTTTGGGAGTAATGCTCTACCGCCTGTGTACGGGCTCTTTCCCCTTCAGCATAGATCAGATCAATGCTCTTATTACCGGCGGTCACCAGTATTTTATACCGAATTTCCCCTCGGAACTAAACAAAAACATCCCTCCGGATCTGGAGAAATTTATCCTCAGGCTCTTGGAAAGGAATCCTCAAAACCGCTTCCAAAGCGCAGAAGAGATCATCGGCTATATCAATCGCATCTACCATAATGATTACCCCTTTTCAGCCTCCTGGTCCTTAGTAAATACCATGCGCTTCAATAGCTACCTCGTGCGGGAGAAATATGCACATCAGCTCCTGGATTTTGTGCCCGCCGTTACCAACGCAAATGGCAAGATAATATCGGTCATCGGAGGTGACGGTTTAGGCAAAGATAGCATATTATCGCTATTCCGTTACCATCTTTTGGGGGGAGAATTTTACTTGTTTGATTACACTTGCACGCGTACCGAGCATGAAGCCTTTTTTGCGCTGATCAAGGAGTTTTTGCAATCCTTAAGTGCCGAGGAAATCAAGCAATACAAGTCCCTGTCCCAGATATCTCCGAAGTTTAAACGCTATCTCTTTTCCAGTGAACAGGAAGCCAAGTCTTTAAGTCAAACCGTAGACGACCTTAAGGGAGATTTTGAGAGTGTTAAGAATCTTTTGATCCAGCTTTCTCACAACAAGCCCATTATCTTTGTGATCAGGAATTTTCAGTATGTAAACCGGCACACGATCGATTTTATTAACTATATGTCTCCTTATATGGTGCAAAACCGTTTGATGGTAGTTCTCTCCTGCAATGACTTTAACAAGGTTAGCCAGATCGAGCATACCGTCTTAATCAACATCCCTTTCCTGGATAAAACAGAGAGCTACTCTTATATCAACAAGCTGCTTCCTGCCAAAGCCCCAAACCAATTTTGCGATGATCTCTACCAGCGTTCCAGCGGAAATCCTCACTTTATCAAAGAAATACTCATAGACCTGGTGCAAAAGAAAAGCATCGTCCTGGAAGATGAGATCAAGTTCCCGGAGAATCTGGACGGATATCAGTTACCCTCCAGACTCCTGCACTCAATCTATTCACGGATGAGTCACCTTACTACTGGTAGTTATGCCGCCTTGCAGAAGCTTAGCATAGTTCAGACTCCTATGAGCAGGGAATTGATTATCTACATCCTGAAACTCAAGGATATAGAGCTGTATAACCTGCTCAATGATGCTACCTACAACGAGATCATTAGTAAAAAGGGAAAGTATTATAGCTTTAGCTTTATCGAAGCAAAACAGAGGATGTATTCCGAATGCAACGAAAAGCTGCATGTTTTTGTATCTAAGAGACTACTGCAGTACTTTAAGCATAAGGAAATTACCGATAGGAAAACCTGCGAGGGGCTGATCTCAAATGCTTTCATAGCAAAAGACCTCCAGGCCGCCCGGTGTTATTATCTGAAACTTTCGAGTTTACTGAGTGAGGATTATGAGCAAGCTGAGGCCTATGAGGCTATGCTGAGTGTATTGAAGCTGGATTTTGATCCTCAGACTAATGTGGGAGCTCGGGAAATAATCCAGGACCTCACTATCTTTCAGGAAAAGACAGAGTTTACCGGCTTTTATGAACGGGCGGGATTTATCCTGGACAATGCTGATCTGATCCCGGAGATCTTTGAGAAGCATTACACAATGGGGACTATCCTCTACTTGCGGGAGGATCTGGACAATGCTCTGACGAGTTATCAAATGGCGGAAGAGCTGATCATGACAGGAAAGCAGCAGCTTCTGATCTGGTTGTCTTACATTCAGGTCTATCTTAGGACGGATTTGGTTCAAGCACGTTACTATCTGGATCTGGCTTTAGCGCAAGAGCTGCCGCTGGACCTGCATATCGCTTTTACTGACAGGCTGGCGGTTTATTATAATATCAGGAATGAACCTGATCGGGCCATCAAGTTGCTCGAGGACTTTTTGGAGGAGATTCCTCCAGAACACGATAGCAGGGTAATGACGAGGCTGGCGGCGATGCATAATGATCTGGGTGTCTTTTACAGTAATCAGAAGGTCATTGACGAAGCGGACGAGCATTTGAATCAGGCTTTGAGCATTGCCAAGCGCTTTAATCTGCGTCGCTATTGGGGTTTGATCTATAACAATCTCTCAGACTTGTATCTTAAGCAGGGCATCACTGTGGAATCCAGTCAGTATTCTGAATTGGCATACAAGTACTCCAGTGAGTTGAATCTGACATCTTTTAAGGCATTAGCTCTGCTCAATCAGGGCGAGGCCAAAATCAAGATGGGTGAGTTTCACGAAGCCGAGACTTTACTTTTATCCTGCAAAAAGATGATGCAATCCATTAACAGGGATAGTTACACCGATGCAATAGCTCGTAATCTGGCTCTGGCCAAGAGCAAGATCAAGGGATTTGGATATTATTACGACTACATTATTCAGAAGGAGCCTGATCTTACCAAATCCAAGCTCAAGACTATCAATCCATTGGTCAAGACATACTTTTACTATTTGCATGAAATGAGAAGCCCGAAAAAGCTCCGGAAGCTTCTCAGCAGCAACGTTCAGATCAATTTCAAACACTTGCACGAAGAAGAGTTCCTGCACAACGTGCTCAGTCTCATTGCCATGGTGGAATTTGATTATGATAAAGCGCTCAAAGAGCTCAAGCTGGCTCTCAAACATGCCGGTGAGATCAATAATAACTATGCAATTACAGTGTTTTACGTTCTGGAAGCGATGTGTCATTATGGCTTGGGAGAATATGTCCGGGCTCAGGAATTGATAGATAAGACCAGAGAAATCGCTCACCGGAATAAGTATCGCTATTGGTTGTGCAATCTGGATATTATGCAGTTGAGGTTGGATCTATTAATCTCGGATATTCCGTTACGTAGCATATTACGCCGAGTAAATAAGTATCTTGCAGATTGGGAAGCCTATGAGTATTATCAACTCAATGTGGAATTGTATCAGATTCGTTTGCAGATCTTAGTCGAGATGAAGCAAGATGAACTGGCTCAAAGCGCATTTAATGAGTATCAGAACTATCTGGATGCCATTACCGAGGGTACCCCTGAGGAAGACAAGAAAAACTACCTGAATGTAAATAAGTATAACCTCAAACAAGTGAGAAACTTTGATCTGATCCCGATCAAATCCAGGGCTAAAAACCTCCGCCGAAAGTGGAACGATCTGCTCTTTAATATCGCAAATATTTATAATGTTAACCGGGTGAAGTTTTTGATCCAGAAAGGGATCAAGGAAGTGTTATCGCCTTGGAAATTCAGCCTGATGGAGTATTCTGACAGAACCAATAGTTTTATTAACTTCATAAGTTACAATTGCGAGAGGGATGGCTTGATGGACTCCACTCTATGGCAAGAGATAGAGAGAGCTTTAAGCAATGATAGTATGCAACAGCTTGTTCATGAAGGGCATCATATAGCAATTATCCCGTTTACTACCGGGTCAAAGCGTATCGGCTATCTCGTACTTTCCGATGCAGGTGAATTGCCTTATACAAAACAAGAAATCTCCATCATGCGTAATATCAAGCAACATCTGGCAGCTTTGATCGTCCGCATCCAGGACTATTCGGAAATCACGATGCGCATTCAGAAGATGAACCAATTGATGCAGATATCCCATGAATTGATGCGCATTGTAGATATTGATGATCTTGAGCATGAGATAGTTTCCAGGGCGATAGATTTCACCAATAGCAGCCGCGGTTTTCTGATCAAACGGGATGATGACGGCAACAATATCTATCGGGTGCAGATAAACAAAGAAAAGCAGATCTTAAGCAATGTGGCTGGGGTGAGTAAAACTGTGCTTTCTCGCTCGCAGACGGGGAGTGAGATGGTTAGCACCTTCAATGCTATGGAGGATAATCGCTTCAAAAGTGCCATCAGTGTGCAGGATTACCAATTGCACACCATCTTTTGTGCTCCGATTGTGGTGGATAGCGATATATTTGGTTTCTTATATTTGGACAATATGGACGAAAATAACCGGGCTATGTATTTGAAACCCGAGATTATAGCCCTATTTATCGAGCAGATTGGTATTGCCATTAAAAACGCCATGCTCTACCAGAATCTGCTGCAAAAAAGCAATGAATTGAACGCATTTGAAGTGCTCAAAGATGAATTTATGGCCATCGTTTCGCATGAGTTCAATACTCCTCTTACTACTCTGCAAAGCTATGTATCGCGTTTGAAGCGTAAGCTTTATGCGGATGAGGACGAGCGCAATGAAATTATATCCAAGATCGAAAACTCGGTCAAGAAATTGATCACAACCACCGGTGATATTACCACGATGAATACCTACAATTTGATAAAGAGTCTGGATATGGCGCCATTGGATTTGAAAGAGATTTTGGAACTCGTGCAGCAGGAAGTGGATATTCTTTCGCGTAAACGCAAAATGTTCATCCGGATGGATATAGAAAATGATTTACCTGAGATCAAAGCCAATTGGGAGGCGTTGCATCTGATGATCTATAATCTGGTGCTCAATGCAATTCGCTTTACCAATGATTTTGGCACGATCATCATCGGAGCGCGCAAAGCAGCTTTTCAGAAAGAGAAAGTCAAGGGTCAGGATAGCGTGGTGATCTATGTGCAAGACAATGGGATCGGAATCCCGGAGTATCAGATCAAAAACGTCTTTCGCAAGTTCTATGAACTCAATGAAATCTATGCGCATAAATCTGGCACGATCGAATACCGTTCCAGCGGATTAGGTTTGGGATTGGCCACTTCCAAAAGGATAGCAGAATTGCACCACGGGAACATTTGGATCAAAAGCAAGGAAAACGAGGGAACCACCGTATTTGTCAGCTTGCCCATTAAATGAGAATCCAGCCCATTAGCTCGGCAAGATTATAAAGTATCACCCCAAGTTGCCCATGAGTTTACCTGTCAAGGTGCTCGTAAAGTATATTGAGTCGGGAGATAGATAAGACTGGCCTTAGACAATGTCACAGTGGTCTTTGGACATTTGGGGTAGTTTCAAAGTCCGGGGCACTGATGTAAAATATGCAGGAGTTTTATCGCATATAAGCAATGAAATAAGAATTCAAGCTTCATAAATATCAAATCTATAGCTTCAAGATTATCCCCAATAATGCAGCAATAATGGCACCGCTACGATCAAGACCAGGATTTGCACACCCAAGCCTACCTTGTAGTAGTCACCAAATCTGTATCCTCCAGGTCCTTTGACCAATGCATTAGATTGATGCCCAATGGGTGTGAGAAAAGCTGAACAGGCCCCGACTGCTACTGTCATCAGATAGATATCGGGTGATTGCTGCAGCCCTTCGGCCAATGCAATTGCTATTGGTGCCATCAGGATCGAGGTTGTGGCATTGTTGATCATGTTTGTGAGGATCATAGTGAGTAGCAACAAGAGGCTGATCAAAACCCAAGGTGGAGATAAGTGTGCAAGGGACAGCAATGCTCTGCCGATCAAATCCGCTCCTCCGGAGATTATCAGCGCCCTGCCAAAAGGAATCATTGCCCCCAGCATCACAATCACAGACCAATCAATAGATTTGTACACTTCTTTGGAGGGGATTATTCCACTTACAACCATTGTCAAAGCACCCATAGGAAAGGCAATATGCACCGGCAGCCATCTCAAGATAACCACCACAATAGTGATCGCATATATAGCAAGGTATCCCCAAACCCGCTTTTCATGTCCGATGTTATAATCTTTTTCAGTTAGAGCCAAGCAACCTAAGGCTACGACTGTCTCCGGTAGTGTTAACGGGTTACCCTGAAGCAGCAACACATCTCCAGATTGTATTTTTTGCTGATTTATGCGCTGCTTGGATAGCTTATCGCTTACTGTTTTTGCCAATAGACGAATTCCATACTGATGTGATAGATTCAGGTCTTTGGCTGTTCTTCCAATCAGTAATGAGTCATTCATGACCACTACCTCCAAGAGGGATACTTCTTCATTTTCGTTCAGTTCATCATCAGCCTCAGAATCTATCACTATAGTCAGCTTTGATTGCTCTACAAAAGCTCGTAAATTCTCAAAATTTGCTTTTACCATTAGTATATCGTTTAATTGCAATTGGTCTGTGGGGGACAAGGAGTAAAGATACTGTCCAGCGCGGATGATTCCGGCCAGCTCTATGTTAAAATCTTTATGCTCTTGTATCCCAAGAACAGTGCTAACTATCAGATCTGAAGCTTCAGTTATCAAAACTACTGTGCGGTAGTTTTCTATCTCTATAGATTCGGGTAGGGTCAAGGGACTCTTGCGCTTGGGCAAAAATCGCCATCCAATCAAGCTGATATAGAGAATCCCAACCAATGCAACCGGAAGTCCTACCCGGGCAAAATCAAATACGCCAAAAGACTCCTGAATTGCCTCTGCCCTGAAAGATGATACAATGATGTTTGGGGCTGACCCCACCAATGTGATCATACCCCCCAGTAGAGTCGCAAAAGCCAAAGGCATCAAAAACAGTGAGGGTGATCTGTGTCTTTTCTTAGCAAGGCGTATAGATAGAGGCATTACAACGCTTACATTGTTCATCAGGGCAGAGGCTGCTGCCGTTAAAAATGATAGCGGCAAGAGAATATTCACAGGGTGATGTCCAACCCAATTGAGGCGCTTCGTCAAGATATCCAGCAATCCGGAACTCTGCATTCCCTTGCTGATGATCATTACGGCTACTACTGTGACTACCGCGGGATTAGCGAACCCGTTGAATGCGGTATCGATTGGGATGATACCTGTAACGACAATAACAAAGAGTGCGGCCAAAGCAACAAAATCATGGCGGACCCGATCCCTAATAAATAATCCAACAATCACCACCATACATGCAAAAACAATGGCAAGTTGCATAGTATCAATAATCTCCTTTCACTAAACAGCAGTAAAGTTCCATTTTTCCTAAAAAAACAGCTTGAGCGATGCAGTCAAGAATAAAAGATTCTGCCCCTCCTCCATATTTTAAACGAGAATGTTCAACCAGCACAACCATCTTAAGCCGCTTTCCTTGTTTTTTTGAGAAAAGCCGTTGCTTCCGTTATTAACATACTTACGAACCGTAACCAGCCTCACCGCTATGCTACTTGCCCTTTCGCGGCGTGATCGCAGGTCCTGATTCCAATTCGTCGGGGGGCGTATCTGCAGGTTTCTCTGCCCTTGAAGCCGGGCATTTCATACTTGAACTTCATAGCATTTACTGCTTGATTAAAGCTCTTTGCCTCACACCCTTTCCGGACCTTGCCTTTTACCCAAAGTTGGTTTAAACTTGAGATCAAGTCCTGATCAAGTCCTGGACAGGAGAGAATCAGGACTTAAGCCCAAGTCAAAATCAAATTGCCCCCCAAAGTCAGCAATCAGAGGGATCAGTGCCGGGCTGCTCCCAGTCTTATTAAAGTCTCATCTTTACCCAAAATGCCAATGATGGTGGGCAGATCAGGCCCATGCGCCTGACCGATCAAGGCCAAACGCAGTGGCATATAATAGTATTTTCCTTTGATTCCCAATTCCTTGATTCCGGCTTTTGTAATAGTATTGATCGCCTCGGCATCATCCGCATCAATCCCAGTGAGCTGCTGAAGATACCATTGCAAGACCTTTTGGCTTGATTCGGCAAGCAAAAAGTCCTTGTCTTCGGGATTCAAGGGGGCGGGCTTAAAAAAGATCCTGGCATATTCCGTAAGTTCTGGAAGCAGGGTAGAGCGTTCTCTGGCGGCTGAGATGATTTTAAGATAACGCTGATAATCCTCAGTCCACTGAGGTGGAAACCACTGTTTTGCTCTATCTGCAATGGTGTGCAAGGGCAATGAACGCATATATTGACCATTCATCCAGTCCAGCTTAGTTAGATCAAATACGGCTCCGGCTTTATTCACGCGGTCCAGAGAGAAGGCTTCACAGAGTTCTTCGAGGCTATAAAGCTCTCGATCATCGGCAGGATGCCAGCCTAAAAGGGCAACGAAATTGATTAATGCCTCTTTTAAGTAACCTTTTTGTATATAGCTTTCTACAGATACATCATGCATCCTTTTACTTAGTTTTGAGCGGTCAGTATTAAGGATAAGGGGGAGATGCACCCATTTTGGAGCTTCCCAACCCAAGCATTCATAAAGCCAAATATGCTTGGGCGTGGAGGAGAGCCATTCTTCGCCCCGAATAACGTGAGAAATCTGCATATAATGGTCGTCTACGGTGGCGGCAAGATGATAGGTGGGGAAGCCATCGGATTTGATCAAGACCTGGTCATCGGATTGGGAGCTATCCATCTGCACATGACCCCGCACTTCATCATCAAAAGCAAAGCGATAGTTATCCGGCATTTTAAGACGGATTACATGAGGTTCCCCGGCATTTAATCGGGCATTTACTTCTTCTTTACTGAGCTTAAGGCAGCGGCGGTCATATTTTACGAATTCTCCCTCAGCTTGCTGCTCTTCGCGCATTTGGCTGAGAGTAGCGGTGCTGCAAAAGCAATAATAGGCGTGACCTTTGTTAATTAGCTCCAGGGCGTGTTGTCGATATAAATCCAGCCTTTGAGACTGGATATAGGGGCCATATTCGCCGCCGGTTTCAGGACCTTCATCAAAATCAATCCCCAGGTTGTGCAGAGTGGCAATCAGGCTTTCAGTTGCTCCTTTTACTTCTCTGTTTTGGTCTGTATCTTCAATGCGCAGGACTGCTTTGCCCGACTGATTGCGGGCAAAAAGAAAATCGTACAGGGCTGTTCTCAGACCGCCTATGTGCAGATATCCAGTGGGACTTGGGGCAAATCTTACTCTAACTTCTTTCATGCATTTAGCTCCATAAATTTCTGTTTGTATTTTGCGAGTTTCGGATTAATCAATCTGTAGTGAGGGTGATAGTTTTGGCGATAAATATCTGAGTGGGAGGGTAAGATGTTTTGCTCGGCCAGTTGGTCGGCTTTGGCCCAAGATGGCGGATCAGCGGGCAAGTGCTCTTTTAGCATGGGCTCGTAGCTCTTCCATTGCAGGACAAAATCAATGGCGGTGTTTGGGATCACACAGCTGGAAGCCATAATCCACTCGGTGAGGGCTTCAATTCTCTTTTGTCTCAACAGGGTATCGCCGTCTTTTTTGATGGCACTCAGGCTGAGTCTGCTATAATAGGGGCCGATTTCCTGGAAGAGGGGTTCGTAATTTTCTTGCATTAGTCCCAATTCGGAATTGATGCTCGTATAAAGTTGTTTGAAATCGCGGATGATGTGATGAGGTCCATACAAGGCCTGGTAGAGAAGTTTATACAGATCTATAGGCTCGAGCAGTGGATGTAAATGCAATTCCAGCTCGACCATGTTCTTGAGGTCGAGATTATTCAGTGGGGAAGTTTTCATGTATAACCTCGGCGCGTTTAATTATGGCTGCAATCAGGGGATTGGCTACCGGATGAGCAAGGTCATAGTTCAAGATGGTAAAATCGGCATACAATCCTTCTTTAATTTGTCCTTTGAGTGCTTCGTCGTGGGAGAGCCAGGCGGCGTTTTTTGTATAAAGATCAATAGCTTGAGCCGGAGTGAGTCTTTCCGCGGGATTGTGATGGTTCATTGCTGCATCCAATTCTTTGCGGATGTCCAAATCTGTGATATACCAATCCGAAGATCCGGTTATCGTGATTCCTTTTGTCACCATTGCGCTGAAACGATTCATGATCTGGGAGCGCTCTTTGCCTAAAGCTCTGGCGTAAAAGCCGTTTTCTCCTCCCCAAAGTTGGTCGAACATGGGTTGCACCACAGGAACCGCCTGAGATGCTTTGATGTGATTGATCAAGGTGTCATCCGTGATCTCACAATGAATCAACTGATGTCGTAAATCCCTGAAATCCGAATTTGCTAAAGCCATATAGACGGTATTGATCTGATTTATGGCACGATCACCAATGCAATGTACCGCCACTTGCAGGTTGTTCTGATGCGCACGGGAGATGAAATCATACCAATAAGCATCTGTCTGATAGAGGTTTCCTCTGATAGGCAAGCCTTGATATGGTTCAAACAAAGCTGCAGTATAGCTGCCAATAGAGCCATCAGCGAGAATGCAACCACCAATCCGCTTCGCCCCTACTTCCAAAGCTGCCTCGATATTGAAAGATTGGGGATATAGTACATAGTCTACAGCAAAATCATTTAAATGATCAAGCAATAAACTGTAGTGTCCGATGGACATATTGGCATCACCCACCATAGTATGAATAGTGGTAAAACCGCCCTTGATTGCAAGATCTGAAGCTGCGTGGTAAGACCTCAGAATCAGCTCGCTATCAATATTGTTGTGAAACCAGTGTACTATTGTGTCATTTTCCAGACCTCTTTGAATATCCGTGTCGCAGCGAATAGTGCGGAATGCGCTTTTGAGATTAAAACAGGCAAAGCTGTTGATTGCGCAGGAGTGTCCATCTACTCGACGTAATACGAGGTTCTTATCTCTTACCACGGAATTAAGCTCAGCCCGGGTGGGGAAGCGTTTCTCTTCGATACGGTTCTCATCAAAATTCCAGGCGAAAACAAATTTCCCCTTATTCTGACTGCCTTCGCGGATCATATCCAGAACCTCTTTGATGCTTCGTGCTTCTCTCAGATCGATCATCAGAGAATATAAGCCTCCCTCAAAACTATGGGTATGAGTATCAATAAAGCCTGGATACACATAGGAATTCTTGAGGTCAACCCTTTGGATATTCTGGGTATCCTCAGGGATATGATTGAGGAGCTTCTCAATCTTACCCTGTTTGGTAAGAATGGCTTTTACATCGTTTGAGAAGGAACCCTTGTGCCAAAACTTTGCATTATGAAAGAGCTTCATAATTTTCCTGCCTTATCCAATTCTAATACCATCTCGTAAAACCTCCGAATGGGAAAGCCCATAACATTGAAAAAGCAACCCTCCACTCGTGTAATAAACTGACTGCCATAGCCCTGGATACCATAAGCACCGGCCTTGTCCATGGGCTCTGAGGTGGATATATATTCTTCAATCTCAGAATCCCGCAACGAAGCAAACCATACTTGAGTCTGTTCGTAGCAGGTCAGCGAGCCGCCTTTACCTATTAGGGATACTCCTGTGATCACGGTATGCTCTCTATTACTTAGGATGCTTAAGAAATCGGCAGCCTCTGCCTTTGTCTCTGGTTTACCCAAGATGCGAGCTTCACATACGACCACAGTGTCTGCCGCGACGATCAGGTCTGGATTTAACTCATTGTCAGACACAGCCCGGGCTTTGTTTCTTGCATGCCGCATAACTTGCAGCGCGGGATCTTCATCCGTCATAGGTTCCGCGATATCGCTGGATTTGACTTCATAGTCGAGTTTTAACAGTTCAAAGATCTCTCTCCGGCGGGGAGATTGCGAGGCTAAGATGATCTTATGGGAACTCAATATCTTATGTAACATAGATTTAATCCTTTGTGCCATAATATGATGATAGCTTTATACGTCAATAATTTTTTCAAAAGCAAAAAAATAGCTTGCCTGAAAGAATGCCCTTGGAAATCCTTGCATCAAAGTATAAATAATTACGAACAGGAGGATCCAATGGAACGCGTACACAATTTTAACGCAGGACCCGCCGTGCTTCCGGAAGAAGTTCTTCGTGAAGCTCAAGCGGATTTATTCAACTACAAAGGAATGGGACTATCGGTGATGGAAATGAGTCACCGCAGCAAGGAGTATCAGGCGATTATCGATGAAACTCGTGCTGCTGTAAAGCGAATTTACAATCTGGGTGACGATTATGACGTGCTCTTCCTTCAGGGTGGAGCCAGTATGCAATTCCTGATGGTGCCAATGAGCTTTGTGCCAGAAGGGAAAACTCCAAATATTGTTCACACCGGAACGTGGTCCAAGAAAGCGATAGCTGAGATCAAGAAACTGGGGCTTCCTGTACATCTTGCCGCCTCCAGTGAAGAGAAGAGCTTCAGCTATATTCCCAAGACCCATCAGCTCTCGGATAATCCTGCCTATCTGCATATCACAACCAATAACACGATCTATGGCACCGAATGGCACCATGATCCCGAGGTGGATCCGGCTGTACCCCTGATTGCAGATATGAGCTCAAACTTCATGAGTAAACCCATTGACGTTAATAAGTATTCCATGATCTATGCTGGTGCGCAAAAGAATGTGGGTCCTGCTGGATGTGCAGTTGTAATCATCAAGAAAGACTTCCTTGCTACTGCTAAGGAAGGTTTACCCTCAATGCTTGATTACAATGTCCATGCCAAGGCCGGTAGTATGTACAACACGCCTCCTACTTTTACCATTTACATGATCGGTCTGGTTCTTAAATGGATAGAAGACATGGGCGGATTGGAGAAATTAGCCGTGAATAACCAAGTTAAGGCTAAGTATATCTATGATGCTATCGACAATTCCCATGGTTTTTACAAAGGCACCGTTGTACCTGAAGACAGGTCTTTGATGAATATCACCTTCCGCATGCCTACCGAGGAGCTGGAAGCTCTATTCATCAGCGAAGCCAAAAAAGCTGGCATGATTGGTTTGAAAGGTCACCGCTCCGTAGGCGGATGCCGTGCCAGTACTTACAATTCTTTACCATTACCTGCTGCTCATGCTCTGGCTGAGTTTATGCAAGACTTTGTGAAAAAACACGGATAAACAAAACAAGATCATCTCTGCCCTTCTTTTAGCAGAAATGTGCGAGAAGAAGGGCAGCATTTTAAGAAACGAGAGGTAATATGACTCTGCTGTCCTTACTTTTACGGGGTGGCATCCTGATGTACGTGCTGCTCTTGATCTCAATTGCAATGATCGGCATCGTGATAGAGAAATACTGGCAGCTATCCCGCGTAACAAAGGCAAATCAAGCCCTTGCCGCAGCCTTGAAAGGGCAAAACAAGCTGTCCGATATGCGCAACACGCTCAGCCAGCATGAGCGCAGCTGTCCCTTGGGCATTATGCTGGACAAGCTTTTCAATGCGCAAACAGAGGATGCAGGATTGATCAACCAAAGCATGGAATCAGCCGCCAATCTGGAATTGCACCGTCTGGAGAAGGGGATGGGCTGGCTGAGCACATTTGCTGCCGTAGCACCATTGATTGGCTTTTTAGGCACGGTGATTGGCATGGTAAGGGTATTTATGCGTATTCAGGAGTACAGTAGTGTCGGAGTGGATATCAGTATACTTGCCGGAGGAATCTGGGAAGCACTGCTTACTACGGTCGGTGGACTTATCGTGGGTATTATCGCCATTATCTTTTACAACGATCTGATCCAGAAGCTGGAAAACATTGTGAAAAATATGCAGGAAAGTGGAATTGAATATACCATCCGGATGCGTAATCTAGCATGAAGCTCAGGCTTTCCAAACAAAAGATAACTACCACAATGCTGATCTCGATGACAGATGTTATCTTCATCTTGGTCATCTTTTTGCTGATTGTATCAAATTTCAGCACGCAGACGGGATTGCCTGTCCGCTTGCCGGGTTCACAATCTGCCAGCAGGCATTCGATACATACTATCAACATCACCTACTATGCAGATGATCAGCTTTTTTACAATGAAGAAGCGGTCGATTTTGAAGGTTTACGGGAGCTTTTAGCCCAAGATTTTAAAGATACCGAACAAGTAGTAAGACTCTCCGCAGAAGAGAATACTCCGCTGCAAAAAGTGATCAGTATCATGGATATCATCCGTGCTGCGGGCTTTGAAAAGATCTTTGTAGCCACTGAAGTGCTAAGGTCGGAGGAGCTTTCCGAATGAATCACTCTCCGCTGGTAAAAAGATATCCCTATCTGCTATCGCTGGGAATACATGCGCTGCTGCTACTGATCCTTGCTTTTTTGAGTATCAATGTAAAGCAGCAAACTCAGTGGCATCAGATTGATTGGTATATGGATACAGAGGAAGAAGTAATTTCAGCAGGGACCAAAGCGGCAAGTGAGAATATCCCGGATGATACTGCCGCTAAAGATGAACCCCGCACAGCCAGCTCAACCGAGCAAAACCAGCAAGTTATAGCTATAGAAAGCCCGCTGTTGGAGACTCCCAAGATCAGTGATCAAGTGATAGAACCTGAAGTATCCCGCGATCCGGTTTTGACGGAAGCTCTCAGCGCTACTCTGAGAAATCCGGATAGCGGGCAGGCTAATTCCGGAATCTTCACTGTGATAGAAGGTGGTTCTGATGCGTTTTTTATTCGCGAAAGCAAGCCCAAGATCCAGCCTTTAGAGGATGATCAGGTGATTGTGGAATTTGCCCTAAAGAGGGATGGAACAATAGATATGAATAGTGTAAATGTGATTAGTTATCGTCGTGCCGCACACTGGGAAGCTCTCAGAGCGGAGATGCACAACTGGCGTTTTGGTTTTACCGGAGCTTATGATGCCTCCAAGCGTTATCGGATCCGTTGCAATTTCACCTTGCAATAGTTATGAGTATCAGCGCAAGTCTTAGCAATTTCCAGATTCCCAAGATAATGGGGATTCTCAATCTTACCGAGGATTCGTTCTCGGATGGCGGTTACTTTCTGGCTCCTTCGGCGGCAATAGCGCATGCCGAAAAGTTGATCAAAGAAGGAGCAGACCTCCTCGATATCGGTGCCGAATCCACTCGTCCGGGCTCAAAACCTGTGCCGGTTGAATTGGAATGGCAGCGGATAGAACCCGTGCTGGAAGCGCTCAAAGAGAAACATCCAGCCGTAATTATTTCTATAGACACCCAGAAGGCAGAGGTGGCCGAAAAAGCTATTGCCAGGGGAGCTGATCTGATCAACGATATCTCAGCTTTACGATATGATCCGAAGATGGTGCAGCTCTTGGCCTCGCATCCGCAGATAAAAGTGATTCTGATGCACATGCAGGGGCGACCGGAAACCATGCAGATTGAACCGCATTATGCCGATGTGCTGGCGGAAGTTAAAGCTTTCTTACAGGAACGTGCGGATTACGCGATCTCTCAAGGTATAGCCCAAGAACGGATTGTGATCGATCCCGGAATTGGGTTCGGCAAGAATTTGGATCATAATCTGACTTTATTGGCTGAATTGGAATCACTGCGGGATTTAGGATTTCCGGTATTATTGGGAGCTTCACGCAAACGCTTTATTGATCAGCTATCTCCTTCTCCCGTAGAACAAAGAATGGGTGGCAGTTTGGCTATCACCATGCTTGCTTGCTTGAGCAGGATAGAATTCATCAGAGTACATGACGTCCAGCTTCATCGTCAATTTCTGGATGTATTAAGCGCAATCTACAGAGCAGGAGCATAAGCATGGAATTTCTGATCCCCAAATTCAAAGATATCGTAGATATTTTCATCATCGCCTTTTTGATCTACCAATCTTTATTGATCATTCGCAAATCTGGTGGATATCAAGTTCTTTGGGGATTACTCTTTTTGCTGATGCTCTATTTTTTGGCGAGTATTTTTGAGCTGCAAATTCTATCATCGCTACTGAGCGGGATCCGGACTTACTGGATTTTGGCTATCGTAATCCTTTTTCAACCTGAATTGCGCACGATACTTACCCGACTCAATCTGGCAAAAGAGCTGCAATCAGTCTTTAGTAAAGGCAAAAAGACCTCCATCTATACCCCATTGATCGATGCGGTATCCTCAATGTGCTTCCGTAAGACCGGCGCGTTGATCATTTTGGAAAACAAAACGAAACTAACCGATTATATCCAAAAAAGCGAACAAATCGACGCCAAAATCTCCATGCGCTTGATTCTCACTATATTCAATACCAAGAGTGTCTTGCATGATGGAGCGATTATCATCAGAGGCGATCGCATCATGGCGGCTAAGGTTGTTTTACCTCTATCCCAAAAATCGGAATACACTCGTAAGTTTGGCACCAGACACTTAGCCGGAATTGGCATTACTGAAATTTCCGACGCCATTGCGATCATAGTCTCGGAGCAGACTGGTCAGGTTTCGGTGGCGCAAGGCGGGCAGATAACCAGCAACGTAGCTTTTGAAGAGCTGATGCAGATCATAACCGATGCCACCAAATGAACCCTTAAAAATAGGGATAACGGGTAATATCGGCAGTGGAAAGAGCAGTTTTTGCCACTACCTGGAAAAACATGGGCAAAGGGTCTTGTATGCCGATAAAATAGCGCATGAAGTTCTGATCGAGAAAACTCCGCTTTTAATCCAAAGGTGGGGCAGAAAGATTCTCCAAAATGGCAATATTGACAGAGCCAAGATCGCCGAGATTGTCTTTGCAGATTCTCAGGAATTGGATTTCTTGAATTCGCAAATTCATCCGGGGGTTCTGCAACGCTTTGCTCTTGAGACCAAGCAATCTGACCTTGCTGCCCTTTGCTTCGAAATTCCCCTGCTTTTTGAAGCCGGATTGGAAGACTGTTTTGATTACCTTGTCTTGGTTACTGCACCCCGAAGCAAGGTGATTGAAAGACTCAAGGTCAGAGATCCGGGGAAGACGCAAGATCATATCCAGCGCTTGGCTGTCCAGATGCCGGATGCAGTAAAAGCGGAAAAAGTGGATCTCGTGATTCACAATGATCAAAGCCTGCAACAGCTTGAGAAAGAGGCACAAAAACTAATCGAGAGCTTCCCCAAAATCAGGAAAAAGCAAAGCCAAGACTTTGTCTGAAACCCAATTTTTATGGCAAGCTGGAGAAAAAGCGCAAGTGCACTTTTACTAAATACCCAATTTCCTATTTCCCTATATCATAGCTTGAGCATTGCGCCTCGCAGGCGTAATGGTGGCGCAGTGGTGCCGTAATGCCAGGCAGCTAAACATGGCCTTTTGCCGAGAGCTCGTTAACAAGATTCACCATCTTGACGTGTTTTTGTCCCCGTGCCATCCTGAGATTGGGAAAACTACGCCAGCAAGCTCACCCTCGCCAGGGCAGCATGTATGCCTTAACCTCTTCGTTGTAGTAGCGGTCGGTCATGGTAGCAATGAAATCCCTAACTTGCTCGGCTGGGCTGAATTGCTCCAAATAATCTGGGTTTTTGTGATTCAGGAAATGCTTAAAGATTTTGGAATCTTTATTTTGCTTTCTGATGTCATTCAGATATTTCTCAAACATAATCCGCATTGTCCTGTATATGATGGCATTTGATTGTTTGACGTTTTCATCGGTATAGATGCGTTTGTAATTAAAATGTTTGAGAGCCAGCAATTGCTCCGAAGTTTCATCGTCAAAAGCGATAAAATCCTGATCGTAGCTATTTGTGATCACGCTTTTGACCAAAGTATCGATTATCTGGCTATTTTTATTGCCCAGATATGCTACCTGTTCTTTGGGAAGCTCTTCGCGTTTGAGTATATTGTAGCGAATGGCATCTTCGATATCCTGTCCGATATAGGCGATGGTATCTGTAATACGAACCACGCATCCTTCGAGCGTTGCGGGCATCCAAGTTACGTTTTCCCCGTTTTTCTTGGCATCAATATAAGCCTGAATCTGTTCCTGCGTTTTATCTAATTGTGGCCGGAGCTGGGTGTTGTGCACCTCTCCATCATGAGAAATAATCCCGTCACGTACTTGAAAAGTTAGGTTTAGCCCTTTTCCTTTACGAGAAATATGATCCACGATATGCAGGGATTCTATGTTGTGGTGGAAATGTCCGATTCCGGCTTCCTGACAGCTCTCACTGAGTGCTTGCTCGCCATCATGACCAAAGGGGCAGTGTCCCAGATCGTGTCCCAGGGCAATGGCCTCAATCAGCTC
This sequence comes from Candidatus Cloacimonadota bacterium, assembly GCA_029982875.1. Classification (GTDB taxonomy): domain Bacteria; phylum Cloacimonadota; class Cloacimonadia; order Cloacimonadales; family Cloacimonadaceae; genus UBA5456. Next base: position 32,469 of record JARRCD010000002.1, read on the forward strand.
GGTATTCAAGCCCAAATACTTACCTATCGTGCGAGAAATCTGCGATACATAGGCAATATGAAGATTGCGATTGGTCATTTCTTCATCGATAAGATTGGTAAAAGAGAATACTTGAGTCTTGCCATGATAACGGCGATAAGCGCCACTATAAAGGATTCGATCCCGATCCACGGCAAATCTGGAGCGCATCAGATCAGGAGTTTCCGGTTTCATGCGCCAAGCATTGGTATCACGAAAAGCTTTGGGGCCTAATAGACTATCATGCTTGGCCTTGATTTCGGTAAATATAGTATTCATTCTCTCATTCATAAGTTCTCCTTATAAGGATTTGGTAGTTACATATAAGTTATTGTGTTTTTGTATTACAGCAAAGAAATTTCAATGTGGGTAGATAAAAGTTTGCAAGCGGTATGAAATTTGCTTATAATATTATAGAAGATATCAAACCGAATATAAAGGATGTATGAGATGAAGAAATTAAGCTTATTCCTAATGCTATTTTTAGCGATTACCATGGTGATGGCCGTGCCTCGTGATATGGTCGTCATCGAAGTAGGTACTGGTACTTGGTGTCCCTATTGCCCGGGCGCATCAATGGGTACCGACGATTTGCTGGAAAATGGCTACGCGGTGGCTGTGATTAAAAATCAAAACGGCGATGCCTATGCAAATGTTTATTCCAATGCACGCAACGCCTATTATGACATCACCAGCTTCCCAACTGCCATGTTTGACGGTGTGCTTGACTACCCCGGCGGGAGCAATACCCAATCACTTTATTCCGTCTATCAGCCTTTGGTTAATCAACGTCTGGCAATTCCCTCGGCATATACAATCACTGCCGAAGGCGAATTGAATGGTCAAGTTTTTACGGTCGATGTCACTGTTACCAAAGTAGAAGATGATTTAAATACCAACGTTCTTTTGCATTCTTCGATCACAGAATCCAATATTCAACAGAATTGGCAAGGCCAGACTCATCTGAACCATGTAAATCGCCTGATGTCACCCAGCCAAAATGGGACTCCTATCGATCTGGATACGGGAGAATCCACTACGATAACTTTGACTTTTAACCTCAATCCCGCTTGGAGCCTGCCCAATCTGGAAATGGTGCTGTGGTTGCAAAACTATACTTCCAAAGAGATTTTGCAAGGCAAGAAATATAGTGTTCCCGGAATAGCCGGAGCTTTTCCTGCTTCTGCTGAAACCATAAACTTCCGGGATACTTATGTGGGCGGGTTTGATACCAAATCGATCTTGTTTTACAATTTTGGAGATGATCCGGTTACTGCCAATATATCCAGTGATAACTTTTCTTTCATACCCGAAATAATGAATATCTCTATCCCCCCACGGCAAAGCGCTACACTCAATGTTCATTTTATTCCTTCCGCGGCTGGCAACTTTGAAGCTGATCTTACTGTGACGGGCAACTTCCTCAATCATCCTGAATTTACGGTCGCTATGTCTGGTTATGCTTTCATAAATACCCCTCCTGTGGCAGAAGGCGTTTTGCTCTATGGTCCACCGGTATATCGGCAGAGTTTGATTGGAACCTATAGCTTTAGCGATGAGGATGACGATGAAGAAGGATCGAGTATAATGCAGTGGTATAGAATTATCAATGATACTCCACAGGAAATCCCCGACGCAAATAGTATTAGCTATATCATCCAGGATGCTGATTTGGGCTTACAGATTGCCTTTGGGGTAACGCCGGTAGATGAACACGGGATGCCTGGAGAATTGGTAATGAGCGACCCTTCAGAAACCATTATTCCCTTACCAGCTCCGCAAAACTTTGCCGGAGTATATCTCCCTCCTGATACTGTGCAGCTTACTTGGGACCGTCCTCTATATTTCGAAGGTCGTGGTTTTGTAGGCTACAGGCTGTTCCGGGATGGACTCCTGATATCTACAATCACCGCTCCGGATAACATGACCTTCACAGATACCTATGTGGCGGATGGAACTCATGAATATTGGATATGTAGCTTGTTTAACAATCCCATGATGCTCTCTGAACCCAGTCCTTCTGTCTTTATCACTGTAGATAGCACGGATAACGAGGATCTGGTAAGCGCTGCTGATTTTGGCCTTAAAGCTATACCCAATCCCTTCCAGACTATGACTAATCTTGAGATCAAGTCTGAGCCCAATACGGCATTTACGGTTACGGTATACAATCTCAAGGGACAAGCCGTGAAAAAATGGGAAGCGGTTAGCAACGCAGATGGTCAAAGCAATCTGACCTGGGTTGGCAAAGACCAGAGAGGGCAAAATACAGACAGCGGAATATATCTATATCGCATAGAAACTCCAAGCAAATCCAGCTCAGGGAAACTTATCAAGCTTAAATAAAATATACCAAAGCGAACTTCCCGAAAAAGCCCCCAGGCAATAGCTCGGGGCTTTTTCCTTATCGGTGCCTTTTCCTGCCTCTATGGCAATTATTTCTGCTGGCTTCAAAGCAAATTCAGAGCGGGGGAAGCAAGTTTTTTGTGGACAATAATGCTATTCTGACAAAAATGACATTTCTACTAATAATTAAAAGGTAATCTACAGATTATAAAGGACTTTATTATGTTAAGCGATGCGGACAATCCGCTTTCAAAGATTAGAAACATCGGCATCATGGCTCATATCGATGCCGGGAAAACTACTACAACTGAGCGGATACTCTTTTACACGGGATTCTTACACAAAATGGGGGAAGTACACGATGGAAATGCTTTCACAGATTGGATGGAGCAAGAGCGCGAACGGGGGATAACTATCACTTCCGCTACCGTAAACTGTCCCTGGAGAGATCACCAGATCAATATCATCGACACTCCCGGACATGTGGATTTTACCGCTGAAGTAGAGCGATCACTCCGGGTTTTAGACGGAGCAGTGGGTGTGTTTTGCGCAGTTGCGGGAGTGGAGCCACAATCCGAAACAGTATGGCATCAGGCCGATCATTACAAGGTTCCCCGCTTGGCATACGTGAATAAGATGGATCGCATTGGGGCGGATTATTATCATGCTATTCAGATGATCCATGAGCGCCTTACCAGCAACGCTTGTGCAATCAATATCCCGATCGGCAAGGAAGATTCCTTTGAAGGTGTGATTGATCTCATTACTATGCAAGCCTGGTATTTTGATCCGCTTACACAGGGATCAGAGGTAAGGCACAGCGGCATCCCGGAGGAATTCTGGGCAGAAGCGCAGGAAGCAAGAGAACATCTCTTAGAAACCATCTCAGAGTATGATGATGAACTCATGATGCTATTTTTGGAGGGTGAGGAGATCCCCTTGCAATTGATCATTAAGACGATTCGGGAAGCGACCCTCAGACATGGATTCATTCCCGTTTTATGTGGCTCTTCATTAAAGAATAAGGGCTTGCAATTGCTTCTGGATGCGATCGTGGATTTCCTGCCTTCGCCTTTGGACGTGGGAGACACGCACGCTATTGATCCTGAGACCAATGAAGCTGTAAGCCTGGCCCCCGATCCTGATGCGCCATTGGTAGCTATGGCTTTCAAGGTGCAAATTGATAAGTATGTAGGTCGCCTTATCTATGTCCGGGTTTACTCCGGAACCCTCAAAAAGGGGAGCAGCTTTCTCAATATGAGTAATGGAAAACGGGAACGTGTGGCACGCATCTTACAGATGATGTCGAATCGGAAGAACGATAAAGACAAACTTCAGGCTGGGGATATAGGGGCTATCGTGGGTCCCAGGTATCTGGTTACCGGTGATACCATCACTGATGGCAACATCAATGTAGTGCTGAATAAGATGCACTTTCCCGATTCGGTGATTGCCATAGCAATTGAGCCCAAGACAAAGGCAGATCAGGATAATCTGAATAATGCGCTATCCCGGTTGGAGGAAGAAGATCCCACTTTTAAAGTCCATGTCGATAAAGATACAGGGCAGACCCTTATTTCCGGGATGGGTGAACTTCACCTGGATATTATCGTGGATCGGATAAAGCGGGAATTTGGCGTCCATGCCAACGTCGGCAATCCCCAGGTTTCCTACAAAGAGAGCATCACCCAAAGCGTTGTAGTATCTGAAACCTTTCAACGTGAGATGAATGGGAAGGGGAATTATGCTGCCGTCAGCTTCCGCTTGAGTCCCATTCCGCTTAAGTCTCTTCCTGAGGATGCAAAGAATACTTTCCAATGCTCGGTAAGTTCCGAAAAGATCCCAACCGAATACTGGAAAGCGATAGAAGAAGCAGCATTGGGTGCCTTGGCGGATGGTCCTTTGATTAGCGCAAATGTAGAACGAGTGGCCATTGAGCTCATAGACGGGGATTACAACCCGGTAGATTCAAATGAATTAGCCTTTAGAATAGTTACATCGATGGCAATCGGGAAGGGACTGCGTGAGGCTAAACCTGTGATTATGGAGCCGATCATGTTACTAACCGTTCTTGCTCCAGATGACTTTGTGGGAGATATCATCTCGGATATCAACGCCAAGCGGGGCAAGATAGAAGTAATGCGCAGGCACAACGATTATCTTCAGGAAGTGGTGGCAGATGTTCCTCTTTCCGAGTTATTTGGCTATTCCACCCGGATCCGGTCTCTCTCTCAAGGTCGAGCTATCTACACGCTGGAATTCAAGAAATTTGAGATCGCCCCAGTACAAGTTCAGAATGAAGTACTCAGAAGGATACGTGGTTTTGCAGAATAAACTTGACAAAGACGATGTAAAAACTAATAATGGAACTAAAGAAAGAATAGAGGGAGATAGCGTTATGAATATCGATCTTACTTTTAGCGGCAACATTGCTTCCATGAAGATTGATGGCATACTCAATAGTGAGAATGCCCACATCTTGCAGGAGAAACTTAATGAAGTGATGAAGAGTGAAGCCACACTCTTGGAACTTGATCTATTTGATTGCAGAAACATCTCATCTACCGGAATCGGTAAAATCCTCTTATTTTACAAAGACTTCATCTCAAAAGGTGGTGATATCGAAGTTGTACGCAGCTCAAACAGTGTCTACGAACTCTTTTCTATGCTAAAGCTGAACCAACTTTTTACCGTCAATTTGGGATAAGATGCCAGACCCTCACAAAATCCTGGTGGTGGATGATAGCATTGCAATCGTCAATTCGCTGCAAGCCATCTTGGGTGTCAGCGGTTACAAGGTGGATACCGCCTACAACGGCAGTGATGCGCTAAGGAAGCTTCATCAGCAGCATTATGACTTGGTAGTCTGTGATATCGAGATGCCGGGGATCTCTGGCTTTGAATTCTTGAGCAGAGTACGTGAGGATTTTGAGCGCGATCTTGATGTGATTTTGATGACTGGATATTTGGAGCATGATTATTTTATCGAAGCAATCAGACTCGGGGCCAGCGATTTTATCCGCAAACCAATCGACAACAAGCAATTAATCAATTCCATCCGGGAATTAATATTCCGCAAACAGAGTCGTGATGATCTCTCCGAGTTTTACTGCCATCTGGAGAAAGCCAAGTTTAGCTTTGACATGTCCGCAAAAAACTTTTCCAAGTTTGCTATCTCCAAGATCTTCAGTTCCTACCTCAGGCAATATTTCAGAGTGGATCCCAAAGTCTTGAATGAGCTTTTAGTCTGTGTGGATGAGATGGTGTATAATGCTTATATTCATGGCATTTTGCAATTGACCATAGAGCAAAGAGCATTAGCTCAGGAGCAATTGCAGGAAGTTATAAATAGCAAACTTCAGGATCCAGCTTTTGCGGACAAAAGAATGCATCTGGCCTTTGAAGTGGATAATGCGACTCAGATGATAGAGATTTGGGTTTCCGATGATGGAGAAGGCTTTGATTATGTGCATTGGCTTGAAACTGTAAAAACAAAGCAGTTGTTTGATATCAAAGAATATGGACGCGGAATAGCCATGCTTTATCACCTCAGCAATGAATTGAGTTTTGCAGATCAAGGCAGAACTGTGAAAATCCGTAAAAGCTTGGTCAATCCGGAAATAGATGAAAATCCATGATTTACGTAAGGTCTTCTGCGATGTTTCCCGAGCTGACTTAAACTTCCTTTTATGCAATCTTTTTCACTGTAATCCCGCCCAATTAGCTCAATTCAAAGAGCTGAGTGAGAGCCAGATTTCTATCCTGTATCCCTGGTTGGAGCGGCTGAGAAAGGGAGAACCGCCTCAATATATCGTACAAAGAGCTTGGTTTTTTGGAATGGTATTCTATGTTGACAACAGAGTCCTGATCCCCAGATACGATACGGAAGTGCTGGTACAAGCACTTCTGCAGCGCTTACGGGGAAACGAAAAGGTTCTGGAAATTGGGACTGGTTCGGCGGCAATCTCGATCTGCTTAAAAAAGTATTTTCCGGACCTGGTGATCCATGCCACGGATATAGATCCGAAAGCTTTGCAAGTTGCTGCCATCAATTGTCAACGCAAAGGCGTGGATATCCAATTAATCGAGGCAGACCTCTTTCCCGATAATGAGATGCAGTATAATGTGATAGTCTCGAATCCTCCCTATATCTCAGCAGCGGAATACATCAAGCTGGAACCGCAAGTGCGGGATTACGAGCCCCGGAAAGCGCTTTTGGCGGATGACGAGGGCTTGTCCTACTACAAGAAGATCCTGTTGCGGGCACAGCCATATTTGGCGGATAGGGCTATTTTGGCTTTCGAACACGGTGCCACACAACAGCAGCAGATCCTGGCCTTGACAGAAAGCAAGGGATTCAAAACCCTGCAAAAAGGGAAAGACCTTGCTATGCGGGATCGCTTCCTGATCCTACAAAAGAAATGAGATGAGGATACTATGGACAAATTTATCATCGAACCGAACCGCAATCTGAGTGGAGATATCCACGTCAGCGGGGCCAAGAATGCCATTTTACCAGCTATGGCGGCTTGCCTTTTGGCGCCCGGAAAATCCATCTTACATAATGTACCAGATCTCATAGATTTGAAGACTATGGCTCACCTCTTGCGGGTGATAGGGGCCAGAATTGAATATGAAAACGGGATAATGAGCATCGATAGCAAAGACGTATGCTATCCGGAAGCTCCCTACGAGCTGGTTAGTAAAATGCGTGCTTCGATCTATGTTTTGGGGCCTCTTTTAGCCAGACTGGGCAAAGCCAGAGTTTCTTTCCCAGGCGGATGTGCTATCGGCACCCGACCGGTTGATCTGCATCTGAAAGCCATGGAGGCTTTGGGAGCAAAGATCAACATCGACCACGGGTATATCAACGCTCAGACCGAAGGCTTGACCGGAGCCGATATTCATTTTGAAAAGTCTTCCGTAGGCGCAACGATCAATGCTCTGATGGCAGCTGTCTTGGCCCATGGAACCACTAATCTATATAATGCGGCCATGGAACCAGAAGTGGATTCTACCATCGATATCCTCAATAAGATGGGAGCAAAAATCTCCGGTAAATCTACTACCACACTCTGCATTAAAGGAGTGGATGATCTCTTTCCCGTCCAAATGGATATGATTCCAGACCGCATCGAAGCCGGAACCTTCTTAATCGCCGCTGCTCTCTCAACCCAACCGGTGCGCGTGTGCAATTGCACAGCAGATCATCTTACTGCTTTACTTGACAAGCTGCGAGAAAGTGGTTGTGAACTTGAAATAGAAAGTAACAAGATAAGGCTCTATCCGGCAAAACGGATCAAAACGACCAATATCCTCACCCTGCCTTATCCAGGATTTCCCACCGATCTTCAAGCCCAATTCACTGTATTGATGAGTCTGGCAGATGGCATCAGTTATGTGGAAGACACCATATTCCCGGATCGCTTTATGCATGTGGCAGAACTCAACCGTTTGCAGGCAGATATAACTATGCAACGCAATATTGCCTGCATCAAAGGCGTGAAAAAGCTCAATGGGGCAGAGGTGATGGCCACCGATCTCAGAGCCAGTGCAGCCCTGGTTTTGGCTGGGATGGTGGCAGAGGGCTCCACCACAGTATCGCGCATCTACCACATTGATCGTGGATACGACAAGATCGAGCAGAAACTCAATAGCATCGGTGCCAAAATTCGTCGCGAAAAAGGTTAGGGAAACCGCAGCTTCTATTTAATCCCAAGTTCGGCCTTATTTTAGCTGAAAATTGCTATAACATAAACCCAGAGTGTGCGCTATACATATTTCGTAATGCTCTGCTTCCGAATAGCATAGCTTGAGCAATGCGCCTCACAGGCGTAATGGTGGCGTAGTGGTGGAGCAATGCCAGGGAGGAAACCATGACATCTTGCCGTGAACTGGGGGACAAGTATGAGGCGATCTCGGTTTTTCTTTTCCTCCTCATTATGATAGGAGAGCTGGCAGTATTTTGGTGCAGCTGTTCAAAAGATATTTGATCTTGACACAATCAGCTTTGCATATGAAATTGGACTGAATTGCACTTTATAAGGAAACATCATGGAATATATTGATTTTAAGAAAGAAGCGAGTGACCTCATAGAAAAGATTTCTGAGGTGCGCAAGCTCCTGGCTCTGGAACAAAAAGCTGAGGAGATGCGGGAGCTGGAAGCGCAAATGAATGTGCCGAATTTTTGGAATAACCAGAATAGAGCAAAGAAGATTAGCAAAAAAGTATCGCAGCTTAGAGAAGAAATTGAGCATATTCACAAATTGGATTCCGCAAAAGACGAATTGGAAACCTATCTGACTTTTTTGGATGATGAATTTGCCCAAGAGCTCTTTGAAGAGGCTATAGAGGTCTTGCCTAAAATAAAGCAATTTGCCGAAAAAGCGGAGATTGAAGCTCTGCTGAATGGTGAATATGATCATAATGATGCCCTCTTTACCATCCACGCCGGAGCCGGTGGCACAGAAGCACAGGATTGGGCGCAGATGTTGCAGCGTATGTATATGCATTGGGCTGAGAATAATGGCTTTACTTTCAATGTGATCGATAGTTTGCCGGGTGAAGAAGCCGGGATCAAGAGTGCCAGCATCGAGATTGGCGGCACTTTCGCTTATGGTATGTTAAAAAGTGAGATTGGCATTCATCGTCTGGTTCGCATAAGTCCCTTCAACGCTCAAGGCAAGAGGCAGACCTCTTTTGCTTCCGTCTTTGTCTATCCGGAATTTGATGACGATATCGAGGTCGAGATTGATCCCAAAGACTTAAAAATAGATACATATCACGCCAGTGGAGCAGGGGGGCAGCATGTGAATACTACAGATTCTGCAGTGCGCATCACACACTTGCCCACCAATATTGTAGTTAGTTGTCAAAATGAGCGATCTCAGATCCAAAACCGTGAAAAGGCTATGGCGATTCTGAAAAGCCGATTGTATCAGTATTATGAAGAATTGCGGAAAGAGGAAAAGAAGAACATGGAAGCCTCCAAGGCGGAAATTGGTTGGGGAAATCAGATTCGCTCCTATGTGTTTCAACCCTATCAGATGGTGAAGGATCACCGCACAAATTTTGAAGTGGGGCAAGTGGATAAGGTGATGAATGGCGATCTGGATCCCTTTATCTATGCCTGGCTCAAGATGACGGCGAGGTCGAGGATGAATGGCTAAGGATTACAAAAAGCTGCTGCCTGAGCTGGATCAAAGCAAATTACCCCGGCACATTGGCATTATCATGGATGGTAATGGAAGGTGGGCAAAGCGGCATAATCGCCCCAGATTATATGGACACAGAGCTGGCTCAAAATCAGTGCGCCAGGTAATGGAATTAGGAGTAGAATTAAAGCTGGAATATCTCACCTTTTATGCCTTTTCCACCGAGAATTGGAACAGACCCAAGGATGAGGTGAGAGGTCTTTTGAAGCTGCTCAAAGATCACTTGAAGCAAGAAATCTCAGAACTCAACAGGCAAAATATTTATCTGCAGATTATCGGGTCTGAAACGGGGGTAAAGCCAGACTATCTCCAAGCAATCCGAGCCCTGGCCGCCAAGACTCATGAAAACACTGGCATGATTGTGAATATAGCCTTCAATTATGGTGGAAGATTGGAGATCATAGAAGCGATCAAAAAGCTCGAACCCAGCGCCATCTCCGAGCTTACTTCGGAAAAGTTCAGGCAATACCTTTGGACCAAGGATCAGCCGGATCCCGATCTCATCATCCGAACCAGCGGAGAACACCGTCTTTCCAATTTTCTGCTCTGGCAGGCGGCTTATGCGGAGATCTACATCACAGATGTTTTGTGGCCGGATTTTGACAAGCTTGAGATGATCAAAGCACTCAGGGATTATCAAAGCCGGAACCGGCGTTTTGGAGGTTTAGGCTGATGCCGGAACTTACCAAACGCGTCTTAATCTCGATCATTTTTATCCCCATTATCATTTTTGTGCTCTACGTTGAGGGAATTCCGCTGTACATAATGTTTCTGCTGGTAAGCATATTGGGGACACAAGAATACATATATATGATGAAAAAAGCAGCCATCCCAATTTCGAAACTTTGGCTCCTGTTCAATCCGCTCCTGTATAGTTTGTGGGTGTTTTTCCCCGCTCAGGAGCTGAGTATATTTTGGATAGCTCTTTTAGTCGCTCTGCTGCATCCTCTGGTTGCCTGGGACGCGCAAAAGAGTATTCCGGCCCTGTTTGCCATTGTCTTTGGCTTTATATATACGGCATTAATGCCAGCGCTGATAGTGAAAATTGGATGGTATTATCCGGTTAAGAATATTTTACTTGCCTTAATTCTGATGATCTGGATAGTGGATACATCTGCCTATTTCATTGTTGTGAAATTTGGGAAAAAGCGTGATATTACGCCCATTAGCCCGCACAAGAGCAGGGAAGGATTTATTGCTGGATTGCTTGCTCCGCTGGTGATTTCCCTTATTTTGTATTATAGTGGGTTTGAGTATTTTTCTGCTCTGCAGCTCGGCTTAATCGTGATTGCAGCCGGGGTGATGGGGCAATTAGGAGACCTATTGGAATCCATGCTCAAACGGTATTGTGACGTGAAAGATAGTTCAGGATTAATCCCTGGTCATGGTGGGATATTGGATAGGACAGACAGCATATTGCTGGCCGGTTCTTTTCTCTATGCTGCCTTGCAGGTGTTATAAACTTAGTTTTCTGGATTCCTAACATAACGGGATTTCAGAAACTAACCAAGTGGATACGGATATAAACATAGCGTAATTTCATGGAGGAATTATGAAACAAGTACTTATTACCTTGATGATGCTTGCGGCTTTGACTATGGCCTTTGCCCAGGCAAACACCCTCTTCTTCAGCGAATACATTGAAGGTTCTTCAAATAATAAAGCTATTGAGATCTTCAATGGTACAGGTAATGCAGTAGACCTATCTGAATACAGTGTGCGTCTTGGCTCCAATGGCAATTCCTGGGGCAATACACTGAATATGGAAGGTACTCTGGCAAACAACAATGTATATGTAATCGCTAATTCCGGTGCAGATCCTGCCATTCTCAACGTTGCAGATATTACTCATACCGTGACCTACTTCAATGGTAACGACGCTCTGGGTCTCTTCCACGGAGACACAATGATTGATGCTATCGGTGTTTATCAGGAAGATCCAGGCAGCACCTGGTCAGTAGCTGGTGTGGATGGTGCCACTGCTGAACATACCTTGATCCGCAAACCTAATGTCGTACAGGGAAACCCCAACTGGGCGGCTGCGGCTGGGACCAATATTGACGATTCTGAATGGCTGGTGCATCCGCAAAATTACTTTGATAATATCGGCATGCACGAATTCTCTCCCGGCGGGGGAGATATTACCGCTTCTCCTACCTTTGATCCTCCGGCTGGAGTTTATACTCAAGCGATAAACGTTACCATGGCTTCAGAAACCCCGGATGCCATTATCCGTTATACCCTGAACGGGAACGAGCCTACCGAGAGTTCTACCGAGTATACTGCTCCGATTGCAATCAACTCCACTACTACCATCAAAGCTAAAGCTTGGGCTGTTGGCTTGGACCCTTCCTATACCGCAACTGCCGTCTATACCTTCCCCGCGGTTGTACAAAACCTGGCAGAACTCAGACAGCAAAATGCCGATAACTCTACCGTATATATTGTGGTAAATCCTGTTATCCTGACCTTCAAGCAGAACATGCGCAATCAGAAATTCTTCCAGGATGGCAGTGCCGCTATCCTGATCGATGACAATTCTGGTGTGATTTCTTCGAATTATGAGATTGGCGATGCCGTTGAGAATCTTACTGGCAGACTCAATTTGTACTACGAAACCCTACAGTTTGTACCTACCGAAGATCCAGGCGCTCCAGTCTCAAGTGGCAACCATATCCAAGTGCCTATTGTAACCATCTCCGAACTCAACGGTGATGTTGGCGTGGGCGAATATCAAAGCCGCTTAGTCTTTATTGAAGATGTCGGCTTTGATAACCCCAGTGGCAACTACGCCACCAATCCTGCTCAGAACTATACCATTTCTGATGCTACCGGAGCAATGACTTTCCGTACTTCCTTCTATGATGTGGATTATATCGATACTCCCATGCATACTGGAGTATTTAGCTTGATGGGGATCATTGCCCACTTCCAGGAAACTGCTCAAATCACTCCCAGAATGCTGTCAGACTTCAATCCCGTAGCTAATGATGATCCTACTTTAGCGCCTGCTCAGGCAAAGCTCATCGGCAACTATCCTAATCCCTTCAATCCGGATACTACTATCCAGTTTGAAATGGACAAAGCCGCAGCAGCCCAGATTGAAATCTATAACCAAAGAGGTCAGAGGGTAAAGAGCTTTACTGTCGATGCTACACAGGGAATCAACAACTTGCATTGGAATGGGATAGATGACAGCGGTAAAGCTGTGCCCAGTGGAGTATATTTCTTCCGCCTTAAATCCGGAAGTTACAGCTCTACCAAAAAAATGATCTTGATGAAGTAGTTTGAAACTGAAGAGTCACCTATTCTGTCTGATCACGATAGCATTATGGTCTTCTCTGGAACTTGCCGGAAAACTTTTGGGAGAAGGGATTTCCCCTTTTGCCATCACTGCCTGGCGATTTCTGATCGGAGGAACATGTATCCTGCCTTTTGCGATCAGCAGGATGACTCTCAGCAAACATAAATTAGATCTCAGCAGCATACTGAAGCTCGGTGTTTTGGGCATCCTTAACGTCGTTATCAGTATGCTGCTTTTACAATTGGCTATATATTACGGGAAAGCTTCACTCACCGCTATGATTGTGAGTATGAATCCGCTTTTTGTTAGCCTCTTTGCCATCTTCATCCTCAAAGAGCGCTTAAACAGGATTCAGCTTTACAGTCTGCTTGTGGGCTTGGTGGGCTTACTCATCATAATCTTTGGAGAAAGGGAATTACTGCAGCATCATTACCTCAATCTGCCTTTAGGCATCATCTTAGCCATCTTAGCCGGAATCACCTTTGCGCTTTATACGGTATTAACCAAATGGGCCGTAGCCCAATATGGGAATTTGGTTACCAATTCTGTTGCCTTTCTTCTGGGTGGGATCATCCTCAGCATAATTAACCTGATTAGCGGTGAAAGCATGGCTTTTGCTCCATCAATAAAGAATATCTCGCTAATCCTGTATCTGGGCGTGATGGTCTCCGGGCTTGCCTATGTACTTTATTTTGAAGCGATGAAGCAACTCACCGCTTCCCGTGCTTCCTTCTATTTCTTTTTGAAACCAGCACTTGCTTCAAT
>JARRCD010000003.1 GCA_029982875.1 Candidatus Cloacimonadota bacterium
TCAAATTGTTCCATTTCGTGTGAGCTGCTGGCCATGTTAGTTCTCCTTGCATTTGCCGGTGGCTAAAGCACACCGGAAATCATCTTATTCTATCACTTGCCTGCACCGCATACGGTGGCTAAAGCCGACCGCCTATCATCTTATCTCCGGGGTCTGTTCGCATGGGATACGGTGGCTAAAGCCGACCGCCTATCATCTTATTTCCAGGGTCAGATCGCATGGCATACGGTGACTAAAATCGACCGGAAATCATCTTATTCTATCACTTGCCTGCACCGCATACGGTGGCTAAAGCCGACCGCCTATCATCTTGTCTATTTAACTAATAACCTACCAATGCGTCTTAACGGAATAACGGATGTAGGGATTAGAATGTGAAAATAGTTCCGGATTATTTGAGCGGAATAAGATGTAGAGGGCATCGGGGGCAAACCTAAAAAACCAAGTTAAGTTCCGGTGGGCGGGATATTGGTAGGTTCTTTTCTGATGGTTGTCTGGCAAGTTACTCTTGTTGATTTCGTCTGAGGTTTAAGTCCTGATTAAGTCCTGAACAGGAGAGAATGAGGACTTAAGCTCAAGCGGAAATCCCGAAGGGGAATTGGGATATACAAGGTCTTTGCTCAATCTTTCTGCTTGACAGATATAGTGCGTTCAAAAGAATGACTTACTAATATAAAAACCTAAGGAGAAATGATGTACGCCATCGTAGATATTAAAGGATTTCAGTTTAGGGCTGAAAAAAACGCCATTTTAAGCGTTCCCTTGCTGAATACGGCGGAGCCTGGTCAATCTTTAGAATTTGACCGCGTACTTCTGGTTCGCAAAGACGAAGAAGTAATGGTAGGCACCCCCGTAGTCGAAGGCGCCGTGATCCTAGCAGAAGTGATCGAACACGGTAAAGGTAAGAAGAAGGTAATCTATCACTATAAACGCCGTAAAGGGCAAAGAGTAAAAAAGGGTTACCGGGAACAATACACCAATATAAAAATTACCGATATTCGGGTTTAAGGAAGGTATTAATTATGGCACATAAAAAAGGTGTTGGAAGCAGCAGAAACGGTCGCGACAGCAATCCCAAATACCGGGGCATCAAAAAGCACGGCAGCGAATTTGTCTTGGCCGGAAACATCATCGTACGTCAGAAAGGAACCAAGTTTCACCCCGGCGCCAATGTCGGCATCGGCAGAGATTTTACCTTGTTTAGCCTTGTAGATGGGCATGTGAAATTTACAACCAAAAAAGAAGGCAGAAAATACATTAGCGTAGAACCTGTCAGCGAATAAAATCATCTTGAGTTAGAGATATTATAAGGCGGAGAAAGCTCCGCTTTTTTTGCGTCAAAGGTTTTATGTGCACTCCGGGGCGGGCAGGTAGCGCCACCCATACTTGAGCTAATGCAGAGTCAGGAATCCGGAAGGAGTAGCCGTCAAGCGAGTGAGGAGTTTAAAAATCTTCTTGTTTAGGAATATGCGTCTGGATGATGGATTGCATCTCTCCACTATCGATTATATCCTGCAGAGCAGCTTTGATTTTCTTATTATACTCCCCGTCTTTGGGCATGGCAATACCGTAAGCTTCTCCTGTATCAATCAGATATTTTATGGTGATAGGAAACTTTTTCTTAAAGCCATAGAATACGCTATCGTCATTTATCACCAGATCAATATTGTCTTTCATTAAATCTGTAAAGGCTTCGGTATGTGTGAGATACAAGTGGATCTGAGCGATGCTCACAAGATTCTTCAGGACCAGGTTTTGTTGAACCCATTGATGCGCAGTGGTACTGTTTGTAACTCCAATGCGGTATTGCGCCATGTCTCTTGGGCTTTGAATCTCAATCGGGCTGTTTTGTTTTGCATAAACCGCCTGATTTACGCGGAAATACTCCTGGCTGAATTCGATCAGACGGGAGCGTTCCTCTGTGATAGACAGGGCAGAGATGGCAAAATCAATCCTGCCTGCGGTAATTGCCGGGATCAGATTTTCAAATTCCATATCCACGATCTCGTAGGGCTGATCCATCTTTTCGGCTATTTTGTGTGCCAAATCAACATCTATGCCCACAAAAGAGCCATCTACTTTGTAGCTGAAGGGAGGGAATTCAGCGTTCATGCCTATTTTTAGGGTTGGCTTTTCTTGGGATGAACAAGCAGCCACAATAAGCATAACAAGGAGCATAAAAACTATATTACAGAGAGTTTTCATAAGCTTTTCCTTTGTTTTTTCGGGGTTTGGGATGATCTGCAAACTTTCAGCACGGCATAAACGCTTGCGATTTCATAAGATCATGCCTCAGTTCTTTTTACGACTAACTTGTTCCCTTCGATATCGACAACCTCTACTTTACTGCCTTCAGCTATGGCGCTATTATCTGCAGAGATGGCAACCCATTCTTCGCTACCCACTTTAACGTAACCCTTCCCATCTAAAGGAATCGCTTTTGTGATGTGGGCAATCTTACCCTTGAGGGCAAAGACATTGGTTTCGGCCCCGGGATTTGCCAGCACTCTTTTTCCCAGTTTTCGCATAAAGAGAAAAGCCACAAAACTGATTACGGCAAAGAAGATGATCTGCAACCAGACGTATCTCTGCACAAAAGGAAACAGCGCCAATAATCCGGTGATAATGGATCCAATTCCCAAAGAGAGAAAAAAGAAGGCAGGGTCAAAGATCTCAATGATTACAAAGATGATACCAAGCATCACCCAAATGTGCCAAGCAAGCAGTTCCATGATAAGCTCCTATTGCTTATTTGTTTTCTTTTTCTTCATTTTTCTTATCGTTTGAAGAGGAGTCTTTGTCTTTGTAGATGCGTTTGATCTTACGTTTGCCGTGGCCATAGCGGGAGGCGTAGCGCGAATAGTTTGAGTAACTGCCATAGCCATCGTAGTTATAGCCACCACCATCTAAAGCATCAGGACCGCGGATACCGAGCAGCGTAAAGAAATACATCAATAAGCGGGTTCCATAATAAACCAGAATCGAGCCGATGACAAGAATGAGCAGCCAAGTGGCAAAACTTTTGGCGAAACTGGTGAGCATCCCAAGCCAGCCGATGCTGCTTTGCTGGGGTCTTAAGGTGATATATAGCAACACATTATTCATATTGCGCAGCTTCTCAAGATTATTGCGGGTATTCTGGATTAAGATGTGCAGGGCTTCCTTGCGATCATTCTGCTGCGTAGTGGGTTGCCGGATTTTGTTCAATTCCACCAATTCGTTTTCGTAGGCCAAAAGCCGGGCATTTTCGATCTCAAAATCCAGATTAACGAGGGCGGTATCAATTTGCTCAATCTGAGGTCCGACACTACCAAATTCTTCCAGCTCAGCAATTGCAGGATAAAGCTTATCTTGCTCTATCGTAAAAAGATATGCACCGAAGCTACCCTCATTTTGTTTGCGAATCCGTTGTATGGCATACTTATCCATAATCCGGCTGATCCCGTTCTGGGCTGCCGCAATATCGTCCGAGGAAAAGCTGACTTTGGCCTTGTTTATAAATCTCAAATCCCGATATTCATTGGCACTGGGCTTAAAATCCATACCCGTTTTGCCGGTATTCTTATTTTGGACTTCAAATATGCTTATCGCAAGTGCCAAAAACACAATAAAGATCACTACACCCCTTAATCTGCGACTCGATGAACTCTTCACATCTTCCTCTTTTATTGTTTTCTTAGTTCTTGAGCGTGTCTCAAAGCAGCATCAGTAAGCTTGCCTGAAAGCATTCGAGCCAGCTCTCGGATGCGCTCTTCTCTATCTAAGACACGCAAGGTTACAGTCGTTTTTTCATCGCTGTGTTTTTCCACTGCGATGTGTCTATCGGCTTGGGCGGCGATCTGTGCCAGATGTGTGATGCACAAAACCGGATGCTTCAAGGCAATCTTGGCAATGCACTCGGCTACCATCTCGGCAGTTTTTCCACCTATGCCAGCATCGATTTCGTCTAAAATCAGCAATCTTGGAGCTTCACGCGCCACCAGCACTTCCTTGATCCCCAAAAGTATGCGACTGATCTCACCGCCGCTGGCAACAGCCGAAAGTGCTTTGAGACTGCTGCCCGGATTAGCGGAAAACCTAATTTCCACCTTATCCTGGCCGGACTCTGTGAGAGCAGAAAAGGGATCAGATTGTATATTCTCAGCTGGGGATATTTTGTCAATCTCTATTTGCAATCTGGCTTCCTTAATCCCAAGCCGGCGAATACTACTTTGCAATTCTTGGGCGAGTTTTTGCGCAGCTTTTTTGCGCTGAGAACTGAGCAAGTCAGCCTTATTTAGGAGCTCTTGCAGGTCTGTATCCATTTGCTTGCTGAGCATTTGGATCTGTTGATCAAAATCTTGAGCGGCATTTAATTCTTCTGCTCGCTGTTGAAAAAGCTGTTGCAATTCATCAACACTCTTGGCCTTATGTTTATGTAACAGCGCATTGATGAGATCCAGTCTTTGTTCGAGCTCGGCAAGACGAGAGGGATCGTAGGACAAGCTATCCGAGACATCTGCAAGGTGAGAAGATACGCTACGCAGCGCTTCCATGGCTTCCAATAGAGCTTGAGCAGCATTATCCAGCGCCGGATTGAGCTGTTTGAAGCGTTGCAATTGGGTATTAAAGTGGCTAAGTTGGTTGAAGATGCTATTCTCACTTTCAAAGCTGAGCTGATTCAAGCTTTGACTGAGCTCCAGGATCTCGAGGCTATGGCTAAGCAATTCATACTCTTGTTGTAACAGGGCATCTTCATGGCTTTTGAGTTGGGCATTTTCCAGCTCTTCATATTGATAGCGATAAAGCTCCAGCTGCTGTTTTTGTCGCTCTTGTTTTTGGATCATATCATCCAAATCCCGCTGCAGCTTTTTTAACTTTCTAAAGGCTGCGGTATAATCTTCACGCCTCTGAACAGTTTCGGCAAAGCGATCCAAAATCTCCAATTGATAAGCTCCGGAAAGTAGTTTTTGCTGATCTCGCTGATGATGGAAGTCGATGAGCAGAGTTTTGAGTCCCTTCATCACGGCAGCATTCACCTTTCTTCCGCCTATATAATAAGAAGATTTGCCGGATACAGAGATTTCCCGGGCTAAAATCAGTTCATCATTAGATTCTGCATTGATTTGCTGTAGATAGCTCTGTAATTCTTTATCGGGTGAAGGGGAGAATGTAGCTTCAAGGTAGATCGGTTTGTTTTTGTCATAAGCTTCCAAACCGGCAGCACTTTCACCAAAGATGAGTCCGATAGAGCCCACAATGATGGATTTCCCGGCTCCAGTCTCTCCGGTTAGCACACAAAGACCTCTTTCAAACGGCAACCTTAGCTCAGGGACCAGGAGGTAGTTTTTGATATAGATTTCGCTTAACATTATTTACCAAGATGCATTTTGTTGCGTAGGATGCGATAGAAAGAACGCTTAGTCAATTTGATAAAATTCACATGCTGCTCCGAAGCATTGATATGGATTTCATCTTGATCCTGAATAGGGCAGACGTTTTGCCCATCTATCTGCAACCAAGCTTGCTGGGAAAGGTTATGAATCTTCATGCGCAATTTCTCATCGTCGGGAAAGACCAAGGGGCGGATTGTAAGCAGATGGGGATTTAAGGGGCTAAGCACCATCGCCTTCATTTGAGGTGCTAAAATGGGGCCTCCGGCAGACAAGGAATAAGCCGTGGAGCCCGTAGGTGTGCTTACTATCATGCCATCGCAGCGGGCATCGAAAACATATCGTCCATTGGCAAAGATGCGGGCATTGATCAAACCTGGGTTCTCTCCCTTGTAGACCACTGCATCATTGAGTGCTTTCCACGCAGCGATAGTTTTTTTATGTCGTTGCAAGGAGCATATAATCAACATACGGGGCTGAATTGTGTATTTACCCGCGATCAAATCTCTGATCGAATTGCTGATTTCGGGTAAAGTGCTTTCCGAGAGAAAGCCCAGAGAGCCGATATTGATGCCCAATATTGGGGCTGAAGTCTTGATTGCCAATTCCTTGGCTCTAAGGATGGTACCATCTCCACCAAAGACCAGGATACAATCGATTGGAGGCAAACCCTGGTAGCTGTCAAAATCAATATTTTGAATGGGGTCCTTGATATCTTCACTCAGCTTGTTGTCGCCAAAGAAGCACAATTCCTGTTTATGCTCACTTACGCTTTGATTTTCCCGCTTGAGGCGGAGCAAGAGATCAAAGATGCTGTCTTTATCGGCAAAGGAGGGATTGATATATACGGCAAAGTTTCTCATATATTAGCCATTATCCATAGGTAGGATTCGTAGCGCTGCGGATCGATCTCACCGGATTCCACCGCTTGTAACACCGCACAATCCTGCTCTTCTATATGTTTGCAATCCCGAAAACGGCAGTGAGGATGATAGAGATCAAAACCGGGGAATAGCTTGGGGATAGAATCTATATGCTCTCTATTGAGCGTAATAGTCTTGATTCCTGGTGTATCGATCAGATGTCCGCCGAAACTCCAAGGCAACATGACTGCCTGAGTAGTGGTGTGTTTTCCTTTTTCGTTGTGGTCACTCACCTCTGCGGTACGCAGCTCAAGCCCCGGCTCCAGATAGTTTATCAATGTGCTTTTACCGGTGCCGGAATGACCGGAAAAGAGAGAATCCTTGTCTTTCAGGGCGTGCTTCAGTTCTTCCATCCCAGCTCCGGTAAGGGGCGAAGTAAGGATGATATCACAGCCAATTTTGCGATAGTAAGCTATGCTTTCCTCCAGCTCGGCAAGATCATCGCAGAGATCAATTTTATTGATCACGATCAGGGGTTTGATATTATGGATGGCAGCGAGGATCATATATCGATCTATCAATCCTGGTTTAAATACCGGCATACGCCAAGAGCTGGTGATAACCAATTGGTCGATATTCGCCGCCAGCACGATCTCTTTTTGGTAGTTGCCGCTGTCATAGCGGCTGAGGCTGTTATTGCGAGGCAGAACGTTTTCGATGCGATAATTTGGGGCGGTAGCCAGATCTACTTCCACATAATCACCCACGGTGACCAAGGAAGTGCTGTTATAGAGGAATTGCTTGATTCTGCCGCCGATCAAGGCTTTGATTTCCTCGTCACCGAGCTTGATTCGGCATTGGTAATTGCTCAGCACCTCCATTACTCTGCCGGTTTTCAGCTTCATGCCTCGTTTGAAGGTTTGATGCCGTTTTGAGCTGGTACGTGCGGTTTTGTATTGGGCTTTTTCGCGCTGATCATCCAAGACGTCAAGGTCTGGCAGGTCGATATTTTTTAACCTTTCTAAGTGTTTAACTCTGCGTTTTTTATCTTTCTGTTTCACTTTCTAAATACGGGAGTGATCAGATCAAAAAGTTCAGCAGCTGCTTTGATATTGGCTTCATTCCCCATGATGGCGTAGTGATTTTTATCCATGATGGCCTGGATCATTTCGGCATAGATGCGCAGGTCTTCAAGCTGAGTGCTGAGCAGTTCATCACGAATTTGTTGCCGGTCTTCCTGCGTAAATCCCGTGATAAAATCCAGATCGGACTGCGCCCCGGAGGCTTCGGGAGTTTTAGGATAATCCATTTGTGAGATTTCACCCAGGATGTATTTATCCATTTCCCGTTTATTGCATTGGAAGCTGCGGATAAACTCTGGAACTCGGTTATAGACATCCAGAGTTTCGCGCAGATTTGGATCCCGGTATGAGTAGAAATATTGATAGCCATCCGGGGTAAAGCCTGCCGCACAACCGTATGCTCCGCCTTTAACCCGAATCTCTTTGTAGAGAAATTCGTTGCTCAGGATATTGGAGAGAACTCTCAATTTCCCGGAGTAGGAATAACCTTTACGGAAGAAGTTCCCGCCTTTTACCACGTATTGGATTTTGATCGGGGCGGCGATACCTTCGTTGATAGCTTTAGTTTCAAATTCATCAGGCACCGCTTCGTAAGCTTCTGGAGAGAGCTTGGAAAGCAGAGGGGCAAGATTCTTTTCGCATTGAGCCATTAGATCCGGATTTGCGGTTAGGCTAAAGACAGCGTTTGGTAGGTTGAAATAGTGCGTTTTCACCCAGTTCAGCTCACCGATTATCTGATCAATATCCTGATCCAGATTCTTCTCTAAGTCAGTGAGGAAATGCAGGTAATCAAGACCAGCGATTTTATCTTTCCAGTTATGCAATTGTGAGAAAGGAGCAAACATGCGATTGATCGTTACGGATACACCTCGCATGATCACAAATTCTTCGGTACTGGCTTTGATCTCCCGGATCAAGCTTTTAATTCGGTTGGGGTTGTTAAACACTGTATTCTGCATGTATTCATGAGCCAGGTCAACTAATTGGGGCATTTTAGCCGCCACTGCTTTACCGGAAAAGATGAGCTTGGGGATGATGTCATCAGGGGTTTGGTAGCTATTGATGATCTCCAAGGTAAGTTTGATGCCGCCGGTATGATTACGGATCTCATTATCTAATTCACCATAGTTATAGTTCTCGGTATCAAGCTGTCCCAGGAGTTGAGTATAAAGCTTGATCCAGGGCAGGTCATTTTGCGTGGCATGGGCAAGATCGAAATAACTCTTGAGATATACGATGCCATTGGTTTGCAGCGGATGTTTGAGCAGGGTATAATTTGCCAAGCTCTCTTTTTCACAAGGCACGGATTCAGCTTGGGGATTTACATCATCAAGACTCAAGAGCGGGATTTTGAGCAGATCTTCTTCGCTATCCGGTTCTTCTTGCCAGGCTTTGAGTCTCAGATTTGCTTGAATCAGTTGTTTGATTTGGCTTTTGTTCATTTGCTTCTTGAGCTTGGCGAGTTTGGCTTTGAGCTCTTCCTCTTGTTTGGCAATCAAGCCCGGAACAGGTTCAAAGTGGATCTCAGAGGCATGCGTATTATGCAGGCAAAATTCTTTTAACAACTCCTCAAAAATGGGCTTTTTAAGGCCTTTACGCAAATGCTCGAGGGATTTTTCAAAAGCCAGCAGATCCAGCGGGTCACCGCCGTGATTCCAGAGCCCTAAGCATTGCAGGTTGTAAAAAAGTCCTTTGGGGAAACCTTGCAATTGTGCTTCTCGGAGGAAGAACTCTTTGGAATTGATCAAAGCTTCCACCATCTTCTTGTCAAAACCTTCTTTGACAATGCGCTGCATTTCCTTTTTAATGAGGTTGCTCAAGGCCTCAAGATCTTCTTTTTTCACTTGTTTGCAAACGATTGTAAGGGTGGGCTGCAAAATATCATTCAAGACATAAATCTGCGAATCCTTGCACAATCCGGATGCTCTGATAACTGCCTTGAGAGGCGAAGCTTGCGTATTCATCAAGAGATCCGCCAAGAAGGTGGCGCTAACTGCCAGATTCTCGTCGGTGATCTTGCCATAGCTATAATTCAAGGCCAGATAGTACTGCCCGTCGGGGACTTGATCATCTGCCAGGGGATATTGGTAAATGACCTTTTTAGCTTTGGCAAAGGGCTTCTGACAGGGGAATTCGAGCTTAATCTGGGGATCGTCAAATTCTTGCAGGTAGTCATCGTTAAGAAGCTTGAGACAAGCATCTATATCCATATCTCCATACAACCATATCTTACTGTTTGAGGGATGATAATACTTCTGATGAAAGGCCTTAAACTGCTCATGGGTCAATTCCGGAATAGCATCTGGATCACCACCGCTTTCAAAGCCGTAGGGGGTATCCGGGAATTGAGTGTGCTGACACATCCGTCCCATCAATGAATCAATCGAGGAAAAGGCTCCTTTCATTTCATTATATACTACTCCCCGATACTTCAGCTCATCATCTTCATTAAAGAGCTCCAAATGCCATCCTTCCTGATCCATGATCATTGGTTCATCATAGATCAGAGGTCGCAATACGGCATCCAGATATACTCGCATCAGATTCATAAAGTCTTTGTCATTTGTGGAAGCTACAGGATAGCTGGTCCAATCCGAAGAAGTCATGGCATTGATAAAGGTATTTAGGCTACCCTTGATCAATTCCATAAATGTGCCTTTGGCGGGATAGTTGCGGGAGCCATTGAGAACAGAATGTTCCATGATGTGGGGGCATCCGGTATCGTCTTCGGGAATGGTTTTGAAGGTAATATTGAATGCTTTGTTATTATCTGAATTTGCCAGATAGATCAATTCAGCGCCGCTTTTTTGGTGTTTATAGCGGTAGTAAGTTGCACCAAGTTCTTTGATCTCATGGCTTTGCAAAAGCTCAAACCCATGCAGAATCGGGTTCTTTTTCATCTTGAATTCCTTATTATATAGTCTTATTTAGATCAATTTGTAGCTCTTGAGTCCAGCGCGCAAAAGCTCACGATTTTTATCTTGCAGAGGGCATATCGGAGAGCGAAATTCGGCTTCGATCATCCCCATCATGCACAAAGCTTCTTTTGCCGGGATGGGGTTAGTCTCGATAAACATCAATTCGTTGAGCCAAGTCAGATGCCGATGTTGAGAGGCAGCCTCAGCAAAATCCTGGTTCAGACAGCTTGAGATATGCTCGCTCATCAGTTTGGGTGCTACGTTCGCGGTTACCGAGATGCATCCTTTAGCGCCAATTGCCATTAGCGGGAGATTTATAGCATCTTCGCCGCTCAGTAAAGCAAAATCATCGGGACAATCCCGGATTATCTTGCTGGCCTGAGTCAGATTGCCGCTGGCTTCTTTGATACCGACGATATTGGGACAAGCTTTGGCTAAGGCACTAACGGTTTCGGCGGAGATATTTACCCCTGTGCGGCCCGGGACATTGTAGATCACGATCGGGATGTCCACCTGCGTCGCAATGGTGCGAAAGTATTCATACATTCCCTTTTGAGTAGGTTTGATGTAATATGGGGTGATCACCAAAGCGGAATCAGCACCCATTTCTTTGGCTTTTTGGGTATTGACCAGACTTTGGGAAAGATTGTTGGTTCCGGTTCCGACCATAACCGGTAGTTTGCCAGCGATTTTTTGCATAGCAAATCTTAGTAAGGCTTCTTTTTCATCTTGAGCCAAGGCGGCATTCTCAGCTGTGGTGCCCAAAAGCAAGATTCCCTGAGTGCCCTGATCCAAATGAAAGCGGATCAGGGTCTCCAAAGCGTTCCAATCTATGTTGCCGCTTTTGAAGGGCGTAACTAAAGCAACGTATGATCCTTGTATCATTATTCCTCCACGACTATGCGATATTAATTTACCTAATTTTATCAAACGAGTAACAGAGTAGATTTATGCAAGTTATCAAAACCGCTCATTTTCGTCAATACAAATGATCTGTCAAGATCTGAATTAACCAATTACGGCGTTGCCGGGAAATACTATGTAAAGGCAAATCATGCCGCATGTGGATATCCTTCAATTCACTTAAAATCTTGGATGCTGGGTATTTTTGCAAGAGAGAGTGCCATACATCCTGATGTTCCTCTTTGTTCCAATATAAGTTCAGAAGATGAGCGTAATCATCCAATTGACAGATTTCATCAAAACTCAAAGTATCCGAAGATAATACTTGATAGGGAGGAAAGTCCAACCATCGGTAGTTGCGCCGACGGGCTATTTCCTGCATGGGAGTATCCGGCAAGATTTTTAAGCTGCCCAATTGCACGGCGGCCGGTTCACAGCGGCAAAGCTCATCCAAGCCACGCAGCACAGAAGCCTTGTCTTCTCCCGGAAGTCCCACAATGAGATCTGCATGTACTCGAACTTTGGTTCTCTTTTTCAAGGCCAGCAGTCCCGCTTGGGATTTTTCCCAATTTGAGTATCTGCCACAAAGCTCCAATACATCTGCATTGATGCTCTGGATGCCAATCTCGAAGCGGATTCGAGCTTCAGGCGCTTGGCTTAAGAGCTGCAAATCTTCCTCATCTAAGAGATCCGGATAGATCTCAAAGTGAAAATCGTGACTGCAATCCTTGGCGATAGCATAGCTCCAAATGGCATGAGCTAAATTGCGTTGGACATTGAAGCTACGATCGATGAATTTCAAGGTACGCGGCGCAAGACTTGACAGGGCATCCAATTCCCGATGCAACCTATCCTGCTCTGAAGTGCGGCTAAGATCAAATCTGGCTTCACTGCGCTGGTCATTGGCGGAAAGACAGTATATACAGTGATAGGGACAGCCGCGGTAGCTTTCATAATACACTAAATGTCCATTCAAAATATCCCGATCAGCGGCATGATAAGGAAAGGGTATCTGACCAAGAGGGAGGTTAGCGCCGGCTTTAGCATTACCTGGAGCTACAAAGCCATTGACTGCCAAATCCCGGAAAGCCTGTTCTCCTACTCCCAATATCACTTTGGTCTGCCGATCTTGTTCAAAATGTTCAGCTTCCGGTCCTCCGATCACAAAGATGAGCTCGGGCAAGATCTTCTTTAGCCCCTTATGCAATTGTTGCAAATACACTCTATTCCATATGTAAGCGGAAAAACAAATAATATCAGCTTGTTGCCTGAAGATATCTTCCATCACCTGCATCAGGGGTTCCTTCAGGGTGTAGGACTTCATGATGGTAGTATAGTCCAAATCCCGAAGCATCTCTCTAAGATAGAAGTGCGCTAAATTGGAATGAGTCCAGCTGCTGTTTAACGCTGCAAAAAGTACCTTTTTCATGACTCCCAATAAATCTATCGCCCCCCAAGAGTCAAGATAAAAGAAGTTCCTACTCCAGAATATTGCAATTATCCGTTATGCGTTATCCGTTATCCGTTATCTTTGAGTGCCAGCGACACGGCATATTTATATGCATTATGCACAAGATCTAAAAGGCCGTTCCTCTGTAACTCAATTCCAAGCTGTACAGGCGGTCGCTGTACCGCCTGCTCATTTCGGCGAGGTGGCAAGTCAGGTGAAAAACTGTTTCAGTTCATCTGCGGGATTAATTTCTACAAAGCGGTGGTCATTATCAAAGCCGAAATACAATCTTAGAGTCTGATAAGGCAGATAGTTTTCGGCAATCTCCGGCCATTCGATCACAGTGATACCTGTTTCAATGAAGTCCAATATTCCCAGCTCCAGCAGTTCCTCCTCTTTCTTGAGGCGATAGAGATCAAGGTGATAGAGTGGGAAGCGTCCGCCATGGTATTCCTTAAACAGTATAAATGACGGGCTAACAATCTGCTCTGATATGCCCAGAAAAGCTCCCAAGGCTTTTACAAAGAAGGTCTTGCCGCTGCCCAATTCTCCGGCGAGGGTGATGATGGAGCCAGGTTTTAGCATTGGTCCTAGGTAATAGGCAAGATCAATGGTATCCTGTTCTGAGTGGAGATCTATTCTTGTTGTCATGATAATACTCCTGTTTATTGAGCAAGAGTCCCAACAGCCAATTATATCTCAGGGAAGAAAATGTAAGCTACTCTTGGGATTCACATAGCTGGTTTGTGTTACAGTCCTGTAGAAAGGATAGTCCGATGGGAGTTTGGAGGCAATAAGGAAAATGTGAGATGGCCTAGAATTTTCGCTTGGGATAAATGCTAAGTGTAGCGCGATGGGGTCGTTCTCCGGCATGGAGACTCCGGTTTAGGCTATCCAGTAATTTAGAACGAGTTTGTCGGACGTGAGGCGGCAGGGTAATAGCAAAAAGGGTGCTTGCCAGTTCCACATCATCCTGATCGTAGATAATCGCCAATAGATAAAGATTGAGGGTGCTATCTGTTTTGTTTTCTATGGTATATCCGAGTTCTATGTATTGCGAGCCCCAATCGTTGAAACTCAGCTCAGAGATCTCCACGTTATCCACTAAGTTTTGGTTTTGCCTTTTTTGCATCCAGATTCCAAAGCCTACTGCAATCAGGGCTATTAAGAGTACAGAGCCTTTGATCTTATGTTTTTGGGGCCATTCCATGCGCTCAAGTGCCCGCATGCTTCTGCTCCTTAAAATGCAAACTGCCAGGCAGCAAAGACATGGTGCTTCCAATCCGGGCTCTTGAGACTGTCGATACCCATCAAAAAACTGTGGTGTGCCAAAAGCTGCATTTTCAAACTGCTATTGATTTGGTACTCATTACTGCTATCCCCTTCAAACCAATGAGCTGTAGCTTCATCAATCTCTCCGGCGAAAGTGTCATGATAGTTTTCTTGCCAGGAGTTTCCCTTGGATCCGCGCTTGCGATAGGAGAGCTGAGTGTCCCAAAAGAAGAGCTCTTTAAAGGGGATATTGGCTTCAAAACTGAGGTCCAATACATTGGAGCCTTGAGGATAACCCAAGCCGCGCTTATCGTGAGAGTACATGGTGTGATTGGTAAAATGGGCATAGGTATAGGGGCGCACGGCGGTAGCTTCGAGGCTCAAAAGGGCGTAAGGTGTAGGTAAGCTGATTCCTCCTTGGATAGCGTATTTGTTCCCCCACCAAGAGCTGAAAATCTTGCTGTAGCTGAATTCATCGAGGACAAATTGAGCGTATAGCAGAGTTCCTTTGGGCCAAAAGTGATTGAATCCGGCATAGATCATCACATTATCCCGATCCCAAAGATTGTGCTCTACGGCCCGCCAAAAGCTATTGGGTAAAAGGTAGTTCAGATCAAGACTCCGGTTGCCATAGACAATGGTCTCACCCGCAAATAATTCGGTCTTAGGGCTGGGGAAAAAACTAAGCTGATGCAGGGCGATATACTTCTGAGGGTAGTTGCGGTTATCGACATAGTCATTGTTATATACGCTATAGGTGCTATCTGCCATCAAACTCCCGTGCAGCATGCTGAGCCGGAAAGCACCCACCTGACCCTCTGCCAGGATATAGCCATAGTCATTGACTTGGTCGTTTAAAATTATGCTGCCGCTGATGGTATTTCCTACCTGGAATCTTCCCCGTCCGATTGCGATAGTGCCATAATCATGGTAAAAGCCAATCTCTCCATTGAGGTTGTCAAGCTGGATATGATCATCAAAGCGTTTATAATATCCGTCGATCAAGGCATCGGTTTCAGCGGCATCCAAATCCTGATAAAAAGCGCCATTGTACCAAAATGTATCCAGGCGCAGGTGCTTGCCGGCTTTGGCATTTAAGCGCCAACCTTTGTATAGAAAACCGTAATCTCCGTTCTTGGTATAGTCTGCTTCATATCCTGCCAGAAAGCTGAAATCTGCTGTCAAAGAGGGGGCTCGGTAGCTAAGAAGATTGTGTCTGGGATTTCCGGGTAAAAAAGCATCCTTGAGAGCAGCTTTGAAGGCAGCAGTGCTTTCCAAGGGGTGAGTAAGGCCTTGAGCTCTAAATGAGTATTGATGCTGGGATAAATTGGGATTAGCATCCAGTAAGCTATGTCTAACCTGAGAATGAAGCCGATTTTGGAAGGCAGAACCGTTTAATTGAGCGGCAAGCAAAAGCGGGGAGAAAGTTATCAGGATTAAAAACCGCATCCTAAGAGGTAGATTAGCTTTTTTCATCATCTTCGTGGATTCCCATATAGTGTAATCTGTGCACCATTAATTCTATTTCTTTTACGCTGGTCTTGAGTTCTCTGGCGATCTCTTTGTTGGTCCATCCGTCTGCTAACAGGCGATTCACCATTTTGCACATGGTCTCAGTATCCAGATTCAGGCTGCTTTCTTCGATGTTACTCTGGGTGGGCTTTTTCCTGCGTTTGAAGGAGCCAAAGATGAGTAAAGCCAAAATAACTAATACGGCCACAAAAAGAAAGAGCGTGAGGGCAAAATTGCGACTGGCAATATCAGCTGCGGTGGAGAGGAAATTGGGTTTCTCAACATAGATATTCGAATTGGGGATCCCGGTAATAATAGTATCCTGTGGCGCTTGAGATTCGACGATCTCTTCTTCCTCTAAAAGGGGTTCAGGCATCAGCTGGGAGGGGGTGCTTTCTTCTTGTTCTGCATTTTCTATGCTCTGTACTTGGTCCTGTGCTCCGATCAATTGCCGGGCTGCGTAGTAGTAGGAGCTGCTTGGGGGGATCAAAGCAAGTTTCTCGGCCGCACGAGAGCTTCCCCGCTTGATGAGTAATTTACCCCAATAATATAAAATGTCATAATGCTGAGGATAGTCCAAAGCTAAGGCATGAAAGGCGGAATCAGCACTGGCCAGCCTGCCCTTATCTGCCAGGAAACGGGCAATAGCTAAGCGATCATGTTTTGTCTTACTCTGGGTAAAGAAATCGATGACCAACGCCGGAGCATCGCTTAAGCGCATTGTTTGATAACTTAAATCTTGATTGCTTGTGATCTTCAGACCGTCTGCTGTGGCTTCGATCCGGTCCAGGAATGTTCCCGTTAGTTCATAGGCGGGAATCCTGCCATCAAAGCCATTGATGCTAACCATAAAGCCGTCACTGTGCTTGGAAACACTGAAGTCTGTATCCTGATTAAGGTCTAATACCAACCTGCAGACTGCATTGTCATAATCCTTGGCACGAATACCCTTTATCGATACTGCTGATAACATGCAGACACTTAGAAGAATGAGCAGTATAGTTATTCGCTTCATCATACCTCCTTGAAGTCATAGGTGAAAGCTCGCTACAGAACCACGGTTTGCAGTTCTGGATTTATGATTTGTGCTGTGTCCAGAGCAATTTGTAATTCTTCCTTGGTGGGGATCACCAGAATTGTCACCGGCGAATAATCTTGCGAGATGATTCCTGTTTCCCCCCCGACCTTACGGTTCTTTTCGTGATTGATATGGATGCCTATGTTTTCCAATCTGTTGCAGATGCGCTCCCTCATTTTGATGGCGTTTTGGCCAATTCCACCGGTAAAGACGATGGCATCCACTTTGATTAGATTTGCCGCATAAGCACCGATGTATTTACGGATACGGTAAGCGTATGTTTCTAAGGTTTCGATGGCGTCTGCATTGCCTTGTTCTGCTGCTGTTTCAATATCGCGGAGGTCACTGGATATTCCAGAAAGACCCAAGAGTCCACTCTGTTTGTTCAGGATATTTTGCAAATCATGAAAATCAAAGCCTCTTTCCTCCAAATAGAAGATAATTGAAGGATCGATATCTCCGCTACGGGTTCCCATCATTAGACCTTCCAACGGGGTGAAACCCATGGAAGTATCGATGGATCTTCCTT
Organism: Candidatus Cloacimonadota bacterium; assembly: GCA_029982875.1. Classification (GTDB taxonomy): domain Bacteria; phylum Cloacimonadota; class Cloacimonadia; order Cloacimonadales; family Cloacimonadaceae; genus UBA5456. Next base: position 16,980 of record JARRCD010000003.1, read on the forward strand.
GCTGGATGGCAGTGATCGAAGCACCATTTCCCAAATGGCAGGTAATGAGATTGGTGTTTTCGGGGCTCCGCTTCAGCATTTGGAGGGCTATCCCCGCTACATAACGGTGACTGGTCCCATGAAAACCATAGCGACGAATCTTGTATTTATCATAAAACTCACGGGGAATTCCATACAAATAGGCACTGGGTGGAAGGGTCTGATGAAAAGCAGTATCAAAGACAGCTACTTGGGGAAGATTCGGGAAGAAATGGCTTACTTCGTGAATACCGGTAAGATTGGCCGGATTGTGCAAGGGAGCCAGCTCACAATTTGCTCGGATGGCGCTGATTACATCCTCATCGATCAAAACCGAGGCGGAATACTGCTCTCCACCATGGACTACACGATGGCCGATTCCTTGAATATCCGAAGGTTGGGAGAGCACACCCTTTTGCGGGTCCAGAAGAGCTTGCATCATAAGTTCAAAAGCTACCTTGTGATCGGGGATTTCAGTTACTTTATCGTAGCTCTTGCCTTGAGCTTGCTGGGATATCTTTCCGGCAGAAAGCCCAATACGCTCGACCAATCCTTTGCCTAAACTGCTTTGTTCGGGCATTGCAAATACTTCATACTTCAGAGAGCTACTGCCGCAATTTATAACCAGGATAATCATTAATTAGTCTTCCTTAAATATGCTATTGTGGCAAAACAGTGGAGGTCTGCGCTACAGTATTTCGAGTCTCCAACAGCTGCTACAAATTCAATCATTTTGAACGGTGATAAAATGGCAAGTTTTTTTTGGGCAAAAAAAATGGGTAGCATTGGCCACCCATTTTTAAGGACTGCATTGATGATATGAGTGAAATGGTTTACTCAGTAGCGGGAACGGCTTCCTCAGTCGCTTCATCAGCGGCTTCGGCACCTTCTTCGACGGCTCCCTGAGCCTCGTCCATGACTTCTTCTTCAGGCATAATTTCTTCAGTAGGTTGTTCCTCAGGTTTGGGTTTGCAAGCAGTAATGCTCAGCATACCGATCAACATCATAGCGAGTAAGGCGATTAAAAGAACTTTTTTCATGATTCCTCCATAAGTACTATTCCCATATTTTGGGGATACTCAGGTTTTTTTGTTATGTTTTGTTTCAGGCAATAAAAGATTGCCGCTTTGATTTGAGGTAAAAGAGTAGATAAATACTCTTGTACCTTCGTACAGTCCTCTTACACGACTATATACTTAATTTATATGAGCGTCACAATATCGAGCTCGAATTTCTTGGCAAGCTTTTTTTTACAGAGCAATATCCAAGCCCAGGTGAATCATGCCTGAACCCAAGCTACCAAAGCTTTTATCCCGATATCCTAAACCATACTCTATGCTCAGGATTCCCAATCGCGTGCCCAGTTTGATGCCGCCACCAATTCCTATCAAGTCATACTTGGAACTATTATCGGTTTGGGTGATGAAGCCCTGATCATAAAAGGCATAAAGCATCGTATTGGCTGCTATCATATAACGTAGCTCGGTATTAACCCAGCCCAATTTACGGCTACGGAATTCGTCTTCCCGATATCCGCGCAGGCTTTGGAACCCGCCCATAGTGTATAGATCATACTCCGGTAGGTGTTTATTTTCTGAGCTCCGGTAAGCAGCAGCCAGATATGCGATAAACCTGCCTTTTAGGGGAAGATGTTGCCGGATAGAGAGCTCCAGGTTCCCATAATCAGCAGCTTTGGACAGCACATAGTCGTAAGCCGCGCGTAAGCCTGTTCCCGAGATTGGAATCAAGTCGCCCCGAGTATTATCGTAATTCCAAAAAGCACCAAGGCTGCGGGAGCTGCTTTTTTCAATGGTAGAAAAAGAGGTACCCGGCAGGATGCTTCGCGTGCTAAGACTCAGGCCAACTCTATGATACAGACTTTGATAATAGAGATCGCTTTCGATACTGCTGCGAATCCAGACGCTATCTTGGGTAGTCCGGGCCAGCTTGAGGTCTGCGGCTACAGGAATCGATATCAATCCCGATTCGTGGTAAGAAAGCATCAATTCGCTATATTCTGCCGGTGTATTGCGCCAGTAGAGGCTTATTCCTCTATCCGTACCCCACAGATTGAGGAATTCGATAAAGAGCATGCCGGAGAGTTCGCTCTTTCCTTCACGTTCGTTGAATCCTATAAGTCCTTCGAGAAAGGTCATGCGCCCTTCTTCAATCTCGATCAAAAGATTCTCTTCATCCAGAGGGATGATCACACAATCCCGAATATAAGCTTTATTTTTAATGTTTTCGGCGGCCTGGGTGAGAATCTGAGGCGTGATCTGCTTTTGTCCCAACAAGCCGGAGTTTTTTAACAAGGAAGACTCACGGGAGATCTTATTGCCACGAAAGTGGAAGTTTTGAGCTTTGACGATCTCGCCTTCGTTGATATGCAGCCAAGCGGTGAGGTGTTGATCTATGACCAGAGAATCCAGCTTTATCTCAGCAAAGAGATATCCTCTTTGATGGTATACATGCAGGACTTTTTGCATGATTTCGGGGAGCTCGGAAAGCGGATAAGCAGTCTCCATGGAGCTATAAGTGAGCTTGTATAAGATCGATTCTGAAAAGTGTTTTAAGCCTGTGAAACGCACATATACCTGAGTGCTATCTTCCAGCATCTGAAGGTTGAAGACGAGGCGCATCTCCTGATCTGAAAGGGGGATCAATTCGGGGAGGGGAATGCGGATATAGTATTGAGCCGCTTCATAAAAGTAATCATACAGCCGCTGTATCGCGGCCGTGATTTTTTCTGGGGAATACTCTTCTGCCAAAGTGATTTGACATATTTCTGTCAAAGCATCCTTATCAATCTCAAAATCCGCATTAAAATCAATCTCTGCAATCGCAATAGCATCCAAGCCCGGGCTTATCAAGATGATCAAGAGCACCAGAGGCAAAGCTTTCATGACTTTATTCCCGATCTGCTTTCAAAACTGCGAGGAAGGCTTCCTGGGGAACGGTTACATTGCCGATTTCCTTCATTTTCTTTTTGCCTTCCTTCTGTTTTTCCAGAAGCTTACGCTTGCGGCTTACGTCACCACCATAGCACTTGGCCAAAACGTCTTTGCGCAAGGCATTGATCGTGCTGCGGGCGATGATTTTGGCTCCGATTGTAGCTTGCAAGGCGATCTTAAACATGTGTCTGGGGATCACGTCAGCTAAAGTGCTGGTGATGCTTTTTCCCCAATTATGCGCTTTATCCTCGTGGCAGATAAAGCTCATGGCATCCACCTTCTCGCCATTTATCAGGATGTCTACTTTCACCACCTGGGAGGGGCGAAATTCCTTGAAACTGTAATCCAAAGAAGCATAACCTCGGCTCACTGTCTTGAGTTTATCATAAAAATCGAAGATGATCTCGATCAAGGGTAATTCATAATGCAGAGTCACCCGCTTTTCATCAATGTATTCGATATTCTTTTGGATGCCGCGGCGTTCTTGCGCCAACTTCATGATATTGCCGATGTAATCTGTGGGAACGATGATTTCAGCATCCACAAATGGTTCCTGAATGTACTCGATATTCGAGGGGTCGGGGAAGTCGATGGGATTGTGGACTTCGAGCTCAGATCCGTTTTTGAGTCCGATTTTGAAGCGTACACTGGGGGTAGTGGCAATAATTGGGATATTATATTCCCGCAGGAGACGCTCTTTAACGATCTCCAGGTGCAGCATTCCTAAGAAACCGCAACGAAAGCCATAACCCAAAGCAGCGGAACTTTCTTTTTCATAGATCAAAGAAGCGTCGTTTAATTTCAGTTTGGCGATAGCTTCCACCAGGTTGGCGTAATCTTCACCGTTGATAGGAAAGATGCCGCTATAGACCATGGGTTTGGGTTCCAAAAAACCGGGCAAGGGCTCCGGACAGCTATTTTTGGCCGTGGTGATAGTATCGCCGACTCGGGCATCAGCAACTTCTTTAATATTGGCGATGATGTAGCCGGCTTCACCGGTTAAAAGCTCTGTCTGAGCCTGGAACTTTAAGCCCAGATATCCTATTTCTTCAATCTCGTATTCGTGGTTTGTGCTAAAGAGCTTGATTTTGTCTCCTTTCTTCAGACTGCCATGAAATACCCTTACCAGTACTACCACGCCGCGATACATATCAAAATAGGAATCGAAAATTAAAGCCTGAGCAGGCGCATCTTCTTTACCCCGGGGAGGTGGAAGCTGTTCAATCACGGCATCCAGCAATCTTTCCACTCCTTCTCCAGTCTTGGCACTTACCTTCATGATTTCTTCTTCGGTGCAGCCCAAGATATCTATCAAATCTTGCTGAGTGCCCTCTACATCAGCCTTGGGCAGGTCTATTTTGTTTAGGGCCGGCAAGATCTCCAGATCGTTATCCAAAGCCAGATAGAGATTACTCATAGTCTGAGCTTCAATACCTTGAGAGGAATCCACCAATAAGATCGCTCCTTCACACGAAGCTAAAGCACGCGATACCTCGTAGGAAAAATCCACGTGTCCAGGAGTGTCGATCAGATTCAGGATATACTCGTGATCCTTGTACTTGTACAGCATGCGAATGGCATGGGATTTGATGGTAATGCCCTTTTCCCGTTCCAAATCCATGCTGTCCAGAAGCTGGGCTACCTCTTGGCCTTTGCCGATTACATGGGTCGCTTCCAAAAAACGATCCGCCAAAGTGGATTTCCCATGATCGATATGGGCAATGATGCAGAAATTGCGTATATATTTTTGCTCCATGCTATGTCCTTTCCTTTTAAGACCTTGTTTATAAATTAGATAAGGTCAATTGACAGCTTCTGAAATAGGGTTGATTTGTCAAGCAAAGGATGCTCAGGTATTCCCCCCCAAAATCGGAAGTTGCCACTGAAATAAGATCAGAAAGATCATTGCCCCTGCAACCAATCGCGGGAAAGCCTGGCCAAAGGACCAATGGTGATAATGGGATCCTACACACCACCTTGCCATCTCGGCACCTCGGTATCTCGCCATCTCGCTACCTTGCTACCTTGCTACCTCGCCAACCATGATAGTGAGCGCCGCTACTGTACAGGCGGTCGCTGTCCCGCCTACTCAATAATAGGCCTAAGGTTTTGATTCTTATTAGTATAGCTCGAGCATTGCGCCTGTGAGGCGTAATGGTGGCGTAATGGTGGAGCAGTGCCAAGCAGGTAGCTGTGCCGTCCTAAATAAGTTAACATCTAATTCGAGAAAAAGGAAGATGAAATGAGACAACAAAGAACAGGTTCAACCTACCGAAATCGTTATAGTGTATCGGATAAGATTCCGATCCTGAGACTCAGAGAAGCAGCATCGCGATGCTACAAAAAGCATCTTACCGTTTGCTTGAACAAGTACTATGCCGAAAAACTTGCAATTTAACCACAATATCTTACCTTGGGAAAAAAAGTAGCAAAGCGACGTATCTTGAATAGATTATCATTAGTAAATCTGATGAAAGGTATCAAAATGCAGATAGATATAAGCGCTAAAGCAAGGGTATATTTGGCCAGGAAAGCCAAGTTTTTTCTTGCTAAAAAACGTGTTCCCAGAATCGTGGTTGCAGAACGCAGCTGTCGCGGAGCCTTGTTTCGCATCTTCTTTGAACCGGCTCAAAAAGATGATCTTGCCGTGGATTTTGGTGAGTTCAAGCTATATGCAGCCAGCGATATGATAGCGGAATTTGGTGGGTTCAATCTGGAGCTGGAGCAGTTTTTCTTTAATAAACGCCTGCGGATTGAACCCCTTAAGCAGAGTTATGCCTGTAATTGCTCGATAAAATGTGGGCATAACGGCTTAAATCAGAACAAAGCAGAGGTATAAAAATATGAAAAAGACGATCTATGTACTCATTATAGGCATGCTGGGCTCCTTGCTATTTGCCGCCCCGCAAAGTTTTTTGCCTGTTACTCTGAGCCAGCCTGATGGCTCGCAAATAGATATTTTCGCCAGCGGTGATGAATTTCACAATTGGCTGCATGATAAGGATAATTATACTATTGTGCAAGATGATCAAGGCTGGTATGTATATGCTGCTCAGGATAATGAGAACGTTGTCCCCACAGGTCTGATCGTGGGCAAAGATCATCCCTCGCAACGATCGCTCTGGCCCGGTATCAATCTTTCAGACAGACTGATTGCAGAGCGCTATGAACGCATGGCCTCCATGCGAGATTATAGTAATGGGCGTTCCCCGCATCTGGGGCAATTCAACAATCTTGTAGTCTTTATCCGCTTTGCCGATGATCCTGATTTTTCCCATCCTATCGAAGTATATGATGATATGTTCAATGATTCTACAGCCAATGCCAATTCTATGAAAAACTATTTTTGGGCGGCTTCATATGCCCAGCTGACGGTAGATTCTTTCTTCTTTCCCAGCCCGAATGAGAGTCAAATCCTGAGCTATATCGATAGTCATCCGCGCAATTATTATCGCAAGCAAAGCCCCAGTAATCCCATCGGATATAATGAAGATGACTATTGGGACCGCACCGAGAGAGAACACACTCTTTTGGCCAATGCCATCGACTATGTGGAGGATGAAATACCCCCATCTTTGGATGTGGATGGTGATAATGACGGATATGTGGACAATGTCTGCTTCATCATTCAGGGGAGTACCGAAGGTTGGGCGGAGCTATTGTGGCCGCACCGCTGGGTGCTCTATGGTGCAGAAGCTTATGTTCATGGAGCTCAGGTCTGGGATTTCAATTTTCAATTGGAAAATTCTCTTTCCTCGAGCGCGGCCAGTGTCCTTTCTCATGAGATGTTCCATTCTTTAAGCGCACCTGACTTGTATCGCTATAATGATAACACTATCACCCCCATTGGGATCTGGGACCTCATGGCCAACGGTACAAATCCTCCTCAACACATGAGTGCGTGGATGAAGTATCGCTACGGACAGTGGATCGATGAGGTGCCAGTTATTACCGAATCCGGCACTTACACTCTGGAACCCGTAGCCAGTTCAGCCACTAATAATATCTATCGAATCCCTTCTTGGCAGCAGAATGAATCTTTTATCCTGGAATACAGAAAAGCTCATGGATTGTATGATACTACCTTACCTGATGACGGATTGTTGGTTTATAGGTTGAATTCTCAAGTGGAAGGCAATGCCGATGGTCCTCCGGATGAACTGTATATTTATCGCCCCGGAGCAAATGATACTACAACCAATGGCATGCTCTCCCAAGCAGCCATGTCAATGCAAAACCTGCGCACCATGATAACAGAATACACCATTCCCAGCGGCTTTTCCAGCCTCAATACCCCCGGTGGATTGTATCTTTATAATGTTGGTTTTGCCGGAGATACTATCAGTTTTGATGTGCGGATCACGGATGTTCAGCTTACCACACCCAGCGGGGGTGAAGCTTGGTTTAGTGGTACAAATAAGCAGATTACCTGGATCAGTAAAACCAATCAGGGTACCGTGAAGCTTGAATATAGCGTAGATGGAGCTAACAGCTGGATTCTCATTGCCGATAATGTGCAAAATGACGGGGATTACAATTGGACCAATATTCCCACTCTGAATTCAAATCAGTGCTATGTGCGCATTACTCTGAATAGCAATGGAGATCTTGATACTTCTTTGACACCTTTCTCCATCATCAGCACGATCGAGAGTCCAGAAACCGTATATCCCCAGGATATGCAGACAGATATTCCTACCAATCCCCTCTGTACCTGGAATCCGGTATCAGGGGCAAGTACTTACTATTTTCAGCTCAGTAGCGATCCGGAATTTGAAGAGCTGCTGTATAATGTCTTGGATTATCCTCATCCCTATTATCAGGTGAGCCGGCTTGAACCTTATAGCACATATTTTTGGAGGGTGGCAAGCATTTCGGAAATTGGCCCCAGCCTGTTTAGCGAAACTTGTCAATTTGAAACCGGTGCTCTCTCTGAAGCTCCCTCTATACCAAAGCTTATCAGCCCCCAAAATATGGCAACCAATCTCCCCCGCAATCCCGTTTTAGTCTGGCAAGAAAGCGAATTAGCTGAATTCTATTGGCTACAATTGGCCCGAGACCCCTATTTCAGCACCCTCATCATTGATGATGATCAGATCATGCAGACCCCTTTTGTGGCTCCGTTGCTTGAGGCAAATAGCAGTTACTACTGGCGGGTTGCGGCAATCAATAGCTTTAATAGCAGCTTCTTTAGCAACTCGCGGAGATTTAGCACAGGCAATCAGGTCGAAAACGAGGATGACCTGAGTCCGGGTGTAAAAACTGAGCTTGCCCAAAATTTTCCCAATCCCTTCAATCCCACTACCAGCATCAGCTTCAGTGTCAAAGATCCCAACCAACCTTGCTCCCTCTTTATCTATAATACCAAGGGGCAATTGGTGAAAAGACTCTTTGATGGTATTCCATTGCGCTCACCAGTGAAACTTACTTGGGATGCCAAAGATGAGAATGGTAATCCGGTTAGCAGCGGGATCTATCTCTATCGCCTGCGCAGTGGAGAAGAATCACAGCAGCGCAAGATGCTATTAAGCAAGTAATAGCGGGATATCCGGCATTGTTTAGCAGTCTCATCTTGAGACTGCTAATTTTTTTCTTGCCTCACGCACTGTTTCGATTATATTGGTTATAGACATAAAAAATGATGGAGGTTACCATGAAAATTACACCGTATCGCAAGAATAACGAAATCAGGCCCATGAGCAATATGCTCACTCTGTTTGACGACTTCTTCAACCATGTGTTTGAAGAGGAGTCTTCTGAAGATAACTTCCGGGCTATGGCTATGGATATTATCGAACATGATGATAACTTTCAGATAATGGCAAATCTGCCCGGATTTAAAAAAGATAACGTTAAAATCTCTGTGCATGACAATCAGCTGATGATAGAAGCTGTCTGCGATGAGAAGAAAGAAGAGCAAAAAGGAACGGTTTATCGTTGCGAGCGTTATAGCGGAAGCTACAGACGGAATCTGATGCTGCCCGAGAATGGGGATATCAACAAGATTTCGGCGAAGATGGAAGATGGGGTGTTGGAGCTTACCATACCTAAAAAGGAACCGCGACCGAAAAAAGAGATCGTTATCAAATGAGCTTGAGCCCTTTGAAGAGCAAAGACCCGTGCCTGTCACGGGTCTTTGTTTGTAGTGTTGGATTGCGTAGTTAAAGTGAAGTTCTGGTGCTTTTATTCCGGCTGGTGATGATAATCATTGACATATATGATTGATGTATATAATGGTAACAAACTATAATAAAGGAGTCCTCATGAGCAATAGTCAAAGCAGCAACACAGCTCAGCAAGAGATCAATATCAACTTTAGCAAGTTCAAACTCAGAGCTTGGTTAGCCATCTTGATCAGCATTATCCTGGCCGCATATCTTTTATATTTTCAATTACCGGTTCTCAATCTGCGCTTTATCGCTTGGGTGCCAGCAATAGCATTTGTCTTACTACCCCTATGGGGTCTTTCCAAAGCCCGTAAAGTGCTGAAATACACGTATATTGTTTTAGCTCTGATCTTGGTTTTGGCACCTATCATATTCAGCGCTTTGTTTCAAGCCAAAGATTATCGGGCACTAATCGGAGAAGTGCAGAGTAGCGAATTTTCAGATTTAGTTTCGCCCATCAATATGGCGCAAGTACCCATCATCGATCAAGCTTTTGCAGCTTCTTTGGCAGAGAAGAAATTGGGGGATGACTTTGCCTTGGGTAGCAGAGTAAATCTTGGCACGCCCACAATCCAGATGGTGGATGGCAAGCTTTACTGGGTGGTTCCTCTGCTGCATTCGGGCTTCTTTAAGTGGCTCTCAAACCGTCAGAATGGTACTCCCGGATACATCATGGTATCGGCCACCAATTCTCAGGATATCAATTTTATCAGAGAGGTGAAGGGCGAGCCGCTGAAGATTCGCTATCAAAGCAATGCCTATTTTAATCAAGACCTCAAAAGACATCTTTATTTGCACGGTTTTACCGGCATTGCGCTGGCAGGAGATACGTTTGAGCTTGATGACGATGGCGAACCCTATTGGACGATAACGGTTTATGACCACGATATCGGGATACGCGGGCCGGAAGCTCTGGGCTTGGCCACCGTACATGCCTGCAGTGGAGATATCAAGTACTACCCTCTGACCAAGCTGGAGGATGGATCTTTCGATGATAGTAATATCCCGGCGTGGGTAGACCGGGTTCAGCCTTCTTATTTTGTGATTCCGCAATTGGACTGGTGGGGCAAATACGTACGGGGATTTTGGAACACTCTCTTTGGAAAGCGGGATATGCTCGGAACCACAAGCGGGCACAATGTGATCTATGGCAATGACGGACGCAGTTACTTCTATACCGGGATGTCCTCTGTGGGCGCAGATGAAGGAACGGTTGGCTTTGTCCTTACCGATACCCGCAGCAAAAAAACCTCCCTGTATCTGATCTCGGGGGCCACGGAGTATGCGGCGATGAAATCTGCCCAGGGTAAGGTGCAACAATTCAAGTATTATGCCACTTTTCCTATCCTGGTCAACCTCAATGGAGTGCCCACATATTTTATGACCCTCAAGGATGCTGCCGGATTGGTTAAGATGTATTGCTTTGTCTCAGTTAGAGACTTCTCTCTGGTAGGTGTGGGAGAGAGCGTAAAGGGAGCGCGGGAGAGTTATCAGATTACTCTTGCTTCCTCCAGCATGGGTTTGGGACAGGAGGCATTGACGAACATGGTAGAGATTAAGAGCAGCATCAAGCGGATCTCTATGGATATTAAGGATGGGCGCAGTTTTTACTATTTCTCGCTTGCAGATAGCCCGGGGCTGATCTTTGTGGCAACCAGCAATCTTAGTAGTTTCCTCCCTTTAAGCAAACCGGGAGACCTCGTGGAAATATGGTATTTAGCAACGCAGGAATCAGAAGTGAACATCAATAAGTTTCACAATATAACTTTGGAAGGGTGAGGTTTTGCTTGACATAATCCTTTTAACTAAAAGATTTAACGATAAAGAAGAGTAAGTTTCAATTGGTTGAATCGAAGCAACATATAATTAAACGAAAATAAGGAGACAAGAAGCAAACCTGCCTGAAAACCATGCTAATTCTGCTGATCTTTTCGGCTTTTGTTGTCGGTAGTTGGGCTCTGGTAAGCGATTATAGCTTTGCCAGTGCTACCGGAACATATACGGAGATCAGTGGTGGCACAATACTGTTAACCGGTGTTCCCACAGAGGATGATCCGAGTTACAATGCCATCCCCTTGGGCTTTTCCTTTGTGTATGATGCCCAAACATACACTACTGTAAGTATTAATGAAAATGGCTTCTTAGCCATGGGAGATGAAGTGGCCAGCAGTTATTTGCCCTCAGCGCCAGCTCTCGTCCCCGTAAATATCAAAATCTACAACGCCAAAGGCCAGCTGGTGAAACAACTGGTACAGGAAACCAAGGCTACCGGCGAATACAGCGTGATCTGGAATAGTACAGACCTGAACAACCAGGCTGTTTCCACCGGAATCTATTTCTACAAAATGAATGCCGGGAAATACAGCTCAACCCGTAAAATGATCATGATGAAATAGTATCAAATGCAATATTGAGCCGATCTAAAAAATCGGGCTCAATCTCTTTTTTGCTTTTACTTCTCGCCTTTGCCTTGGTTGGCTATGCCACTATTTTGGCAATTACTCAAATTCAGATTTTACTTGCCATAATTTGGCAGCCAAGATATTTTGCACCTAATTCACAGAGTTGGAGGTTAACAATGCATGGATTAAGAAGAATCGGATTCTACCTGTTGATCAATTTGCTGGTAGTGACGATGTTATCCGTGATTCTCGCCTTTGTTCCAATGCCCCGAGATCAATTTTATGCGCTTTTGATACTTTGTGGTGTCTTTGGATTCGCAGGTTCTTTTATCTCATTGGCGTTAAGTAAATTTATGGCGATGAAAGCCTATAAGATACAGCTGATAGATGCAAACACAGCCAATACCAGGTTGCGCTTTGTATATGATACAGTAGCAGCGATGGCCAATCAATATGGGATTCACACACCGGAGGTGGGAATTTATCCTTCTCAGGATGTGAATGCATTTGCCACCGGTGCATCGAAGAATAAATCTTTATTAGCCTTATCCAGTGGGATGTTGAACATGCTATCCGAGGATGAAATCGCAGCGGTGATTGGTCATGAGATGACGCATATCATCGAGGGTGATATGGTATCCATGACTCTGGTGATGGGTGTGGTAAATACTTTTGTAATGTTTGGTGCGCGTGTAGTAGCCACCGGTATTGATGTGGCTCTGAGAGGTGATAGAGGGCGTGGTGGATTAGGATTTATCGGATACTATTTGGTAGTTATTTTACTTCAAAACGTACTGATGTTTTTGGCGATGATACCCGTGTCCTTTTACTCACGTTATCGAGAATATCGGGCGGATAAAGGCGCTGCCGAGCTTACAGGTGCAGGGAATATGATTCAGGCGCTGGAAAAGATAGATAGATATTACAGTGCCGAAAAGCGTCAGGACAGCTTTGCCATGGCCAAGATAAACAGCAAAAACAAAGCATCACTCTTTGCCACTCATCCATCTATTGCAGAGAGAATCAAAAGGCTTAGAAATCTATAGTGATTATCGATAGACTAACAATCCAAAAGATGGCCATGGGCGGCAATGGGCTTGGGTTTTTTGAAGGTAAAGCCATCTTTGTCCCCAGAACGGCGATAGGAGACGAGATCTCAGCACGGATTACAGTCAGTAAGAAGGATCACGCTTTTGCGCAAGTGATAGAATATCATAAGCGAGGTACGGGTGTCATCGAGAGTAAATGTGGAGCATTTGATGCGGAAGAAGCCTGCGGAGGATGCGATTGGCTGATGTTGGATTATGAGACTCAGATCCGCTACAAAGAAATGCTGATGCAAGAGCTATTTAAGGAAGAACGGGAGCTTTTGGGCGGCTGTATTCCTTCGGGCCGGCAATTTCACTATCGTAATAAGGTTTATATGCCTGTTGGCAAAGACCTTAGCTATGGAATCTATGCTTGGCATTCCCATGCCATAGTGAGCCACGAATCTTGCCTCAACCATCCCCCGGTTTTTGATGAGATTGCTGACTACTTGATGCAGCTATGCCACAAAGCCAATGTAGAGGCTTATGATGAAGAGAAGCATAGCGGGTGTTTGCGTCATATCGGTCTGCGTTGTAATCGAGATGTAAGTGAAATCATCTTGATCCTGGTATGCCGTTCCGCGCGGCTGCCCTTTTCCCAAATTATAGTAAAGGGTATTACCGAGCGTTTCCCTCAGATAAAGGGTATTGTACAAAACATCAATAGAGCCAAAACCAACGTGATCTTAGGAGCCGAAGACAAGCTGCTTTTTGGTCAGAATTACCTTATTGATCATCTCTCGGATCTGTCTTTCAGAATCGGCTACCGGAGCTTTTGGCAAGTAAACACTTCCACGATGGAAAACATCCTGAGTGTGATGCGGACCATGGTAAACAAGCACGCCAAGGTGATAGATGCATATTGCGGAATCGGGGCCATTGGTCTCAGCCTGGCCAGCGAGATCTCAGAATTGATCGGTATCGAGGAAGAAAAAGAAGCTGTAGCTGATGCCGAGGAAACCGCTAAGAACAACGGATTCACCAATGCCAGATTTATTGCCGGCAAGTTTGAGCAGGTCTTCAATGATCTGGTAAGGGATTTTCAAGCTGATGTTATCATCTTGGATCCACCCCGTAGTGGAGTGGCGGCGAGTGCGTTGTGGGCGATTCGTAAAGCGCGGATTCCCAAAATCCTGTATTTGAGTTGTTCGCCTATGAGCTTGCATCGAGACCTGAAGATCCTGACCCAAGATCAATGTTACCGGCTATGTAGCTTGAACTCCTTTGATATGTTTCCCAATACTTGGCATATAGAGACCTTGGCTGTTTTGGAACTCAGCTAATGCATGTAATCAAGATCTTGTTCATGATACTAATTTGCGCCAGCATTGCAAGTTGTGATCTGGATGATCCGGAAAGCCTTGCCCAAAAGGAGATCCGCGATATTCTCTATGAGATTTCTCTGGATTTTAATCTGGGGGATGTGGTGGGGATCATGGACCACGTTCACCAGAACTATCTGCACCAAGGAGAGATCACCTGGCAATTGAACAATGAGATTCTTGATCGGATGGGGCGGTTTCAGCTTTTGGAGATAGAGGTGCTATATATAGAAATCAATGGTTCTTATGCGGTGGCCCATACTATAGATCATTATAGTTCCAGCATTGAAAATGTAAGCTATGAGGAACCAGAGTATTCGGGATATTTTTCCTATTTTTATCGGGAAAACGGCAGTTGGCTGATCTATGGAAATCAGTCGTGGAGCCCCGAGCGTAAATCCAGAGTAGCTTCACAGTAGATCCAGATTTTGGACGTGGGGCTTTTTGATTGACATAATTTCCATATGGAAATGCCTTGTCTATACTATTACAAATCTTCAGCAGAGAGTGAGGTTTTATGCGAAAGAAATGGATCATAATAGCTATAGTATTGATCATAATCGTTATTGTGGTCGGTCTTAAGCAATGCAATAAGGCTAATAGTAAAGTTCCTTTCCCGAGCATTCCGGATAATGATACTTACACGGTAGAGCGAGGGAACATCGATTCCAAAATAGAAATCACGGGCGAAGTCCAGCCAGCAACGATTGTATCCCAAAAATCACGGGTCTCGGGTAAGATAGTGAAGTTTTATGCCGATGAGAATGATTATGTGGAAATAGGAGATATCCTTGCCGACATTGAGCCGGATTACAATCAGGCGAATACGCTCTTTAATACCAAAGCTGCTTTGCAGACAGCCGAGCTGTCCTTGGAACAGGCTCGGAAAGACTTCCAAGATAAGACGGTGCTTTTGGAGAATGGATATATCTCACAAGAGGAATATGATAAGGCTGAAGATGCCCTGAGAGCTGCTGAAATCCATTATGCTCAGGCCAGTAGTCAATATGAGATGATCCGGGACCTGGATGTAAGCGGGAAGGTGATTCCCATGTATGCTACCGCAAGTGGTACGGTGATCGAACGCAAGGTAAACGAAGGTGAGATGGTCACTTCCAGCATCAATGCCTATGGCGAGGGCACTGTGGTGATGCAGATCGCAGATCTTTCGCAGATGATAGTGGAATCCAATATCAACGAGGTGGATATCGCCAAATTTAAGCAGGGACAGAAGGGAACGATCAAACTCGATGCACTGCCCTATGAAGAATATTCGGGACAGATCGTGAAGATTGCTCCCAAGGCTGTAACCATCAACAACGCCAAGGTCTTTCCGGTAGAGATTAGCATCAATGCCCATGGAGAAGTGGTAAAACCGGGGATGACTGCAGCGATAAGCATTCAGGGAGAAGCTCGCAAGGATGTGATAGTGATCCCGATTGGCTCAGTTTTTGCAGATGAAATGAATCAGGACATTGTGTATCTGATATCAAAAGCAGAACAGGATTCTCTGGCTCAAGCAGAGGGAAAGGAGCCGGTTGCCACAGTGGTGCAATTGGGAGCCAATGACTTTCAGAAGGTGGAAGTGATATCCGGCTTGCAAGAAGGCGATGTGATCTCTCTCAAAGAACCTGATTCGCAGCTGAATATGCAATATAGGATAAACTAAACGGGAGAATTGTTACTATAAATGATAGAAATCAAGAATCTTAGCCGTTCGTTTGGCGGAATTAAAGCTGTGGATGATATCAGCTTTACAGTTTCCAGCGGATATATTACAGGCTTTTTGGGCCCCAATGGTGCTGGTAAAACCACTACCATGAGAATGATGGTGGGCTATCTGCAGCCAGATTCCGGAAGCATCTTACTTAATCAAGAAAGCATCTTTGAAGATCCTATTAGGACCAGCAAAAGCATTGGTTATCTGCCCGAGAATAATCCGCTCTATGACGATATGGTAACCATCGAGATCCTCCAATATCTGGCAGCATTGCGTAAGCTTGATAAGGCTTTCTTTACCCGGCGCGTTGATTATGTGGTTGATAGCTGCGGGCTGAAAGGTGTATTGTATCAAAAAGTGGGAACCCTATCCAAGGGCTATCGGCAACGTGTGGGTTTGGCCATAGCGATCTTTCACGATCCGGAAATTCTCATCCTGGATGAACCCACCAGTGGTCTGGATCCCAATCAAATCCTGGAGATACGTAATCTGATCCGCAAATTGGGCGAACAAAAGACGGTGCTGCTATCTTCGCATATCATGCAGGAAGTGCAGGCTTTGTGCGATAGGGTAATCATCATCAATAAAGGTAAGATCATCGTGGATGATGAGATCGATCAGCTGGATACTTATCTAAAAGGCATTCAATTGCTGCACTTGGAGCTGGAGGGTGAGGATGTGGATCTTACTGAATTTTTGGAGTATCATCCTGAACTATCTCTGGAACACTATGAACATGAGAATGAACACCACAAACTGCAGATTAAAGTTCCTTCTGATCTCGATATAAAGCCGAATCTGAGCAGATATATCACTGAGAGAGGGTGGTTGATCACCAGCCTTTACATGCAGAAGCAATCTCTGGAGGAGATTTTCCATGATCTAACCCAAGAAGATACTATTCCTGGTATCATAGCTGCAGAAGAGCTGGAAGAGCCCGGCTCTGAGTCAGACAAGCTTGAGTCAGATATTGATCCGGAAGATACAAAGGGGGAAGAGGGATGAAAGCGATCTGGACTATAGCCCGCAAGGAATATCAGCTTGCCATGCGTGCTGTTACTACTTATATCGTCTTCACCCTGTTTCTGGTGATCAGTGGAGCTGGATTTGCCTCGGCGGTCTTCAAGATTCAATTGGCAGAATTGCGCAGTGTATACGACATCATAAATCTGCTCTTTGTCTTTTTTATCCCTGCCATCACGATGGGTAGTATTGCCAAGGAGCGGAGCAGTGGCACGATTGAGCTCCTCAGCACCCTTCCTATCCACCTTTCCGATATCGTTTGGGGCAAGATTCTTAGTGCTTTTTGGCAGGTGCTCACGCTATTAAGCTTTGTCCTGATCTATCTTGGAGTGATCATGGTGTTTGGGGAGAACATCGATTATGGCGTTATTGTATTGGGATTTTTGGGTCTCGTAATGGTGGCTCTGGCCTATGTTTCCATTGGTGTTTTTGCCAGTTCGCTGTCCTCAAATCAGGTATTGGCTTTTGTAATCGCCTTGGCCATCTCAGGATTCTTTTATGTGATTCGTTATCTGCTGGGGTTGATGCCTCTTAGGATCGTGCGATATCTGCAATGGTTCAGTTTTGAATACCATCTATCCGGTTTTCTGAAAGGGGTGCTGGATGTGCGGGATGTCCTCTTTTTTGCAGCAATAACGCTGATCTTTGCCTTTTTGGCAACCTTCAAATTGCAATCCCAAAACATGATGCAGGAGCGCTAAGATGAAGAAGACCTACAGCATTTTGAGCTCCCTCTTGATCAAGATTGCAATCGTGGTCATTCTACTATTGGTGGTAAGTTTCTTTAGTCTGAGAATAGACTTTACCAAGGACAAGGCTTACAGTTTGAGCAAGGTCAGTAAGACAGCTATGCAGAGTTTGGAAGATGTGATGGTGGTAAAGATTCTATCTTCTGCGGAATTACCTGCTTCATTGAATTCGCTTGAGCGCTATACGCGAGATCTTCTAACTGAATATCAAAGAGCAAGTCGGGGCAGATTTCTTTTTGAGAGTGTAAAACCCAACAGTCGTGACGAGCTGTATCAGTTAGCCCAGAATAGTGGTCTCAAACGGATCCGATTTAATATCTATGAAAACGATCAAATGACGAGCAAGGAAGTGATCTTTGGCCTGATCTTTGAGTATCAGGGGCACATTGCATCTTTGGACCTACTGCCGGAAATAGAGCCTAAGCTGGAATATGAGATCACCATGCGCATTCAGCGTTTGGCCTCGCATGGTCTTCCCCGGGTGGCGGTCTTTCGGGATACAACTTACTACGATTTTGAGACCCGGATTTTTGAAACAGCGCTATCATCCAACTTTGATGTCGTAGAAACAGATTTAAAGAAGCCTGTTACTGATGTAGATGCGCTGCTTTTTACGGGAACCGCCAGGAACATTATGCAAACTCAGCTATATAACCTGGATCAGTACCTGATGCGGGGAGGTAAGATAGTCTTTTTGCAGGATAAGATTGATACCGATGGCAGGCATCTTTATGCCTTAGATACCAATGTGATAGATCTGCTGGAGCATTATGGTCTTGTACTTTCGGATGATATTGTCTTGGACCTGCAATGTGATATCCGTCAAGTGGGCTTGGGCAATATGCTGCATTATCCAATGTATCCGGTATTGCGGGGAAGTTCTCATCCGATCACACAAAACATGGACAACATAGTACTATATCTGGCAAGTGGGATCAGCTTCAATGGCAAGGAAGGGGTAAGCTTTGAGCCAATCCTGCTTACCTCGCAGCATTCGGGTTGGATGAAAGCTCCGGAGTTTGAGATCAGCCAAGAGCTCTTTTCTGATCCCAGCTACGAAGATTTTCCTGCTGGCCCCATCACCACGGGAGCTATTGCCAGCGGTTCTTTTGATAGTTATTTCACAGATACTGCTTTGGCAGAAGCTGATGCCGATTTCACAGCAAAATCACCCGCTCTGAGCTTGGTGATCTTTGGCGACAAGGAGCTGGTAATTGATCCGGATCAAAGCCAATTTGACGAACACAGTAATGTGATCTTGAATGCCATTGATTATCTTATCGGGCGTGAATCCATGATCCATATCCGCAGCAGGCATCTCAGTTCATCTTTGCTGAGTGTGCCCCGTTTTATGCAAAAAGCCGGGTTGATCTGGGGCGATACAGAAAAGACAGAGAACCGCATCAAAACTATAGTAAAAGTAGTAATTATTGCTTTGCCCCCTTTGATTTTGGTGTTGATAGGGCTGATCATGGCCTTGAGACGCAAAAGGGCTATGAGGCAGAAAAATGAAGAAAGCTAAACTTATACTGATCATTCTCTTAGGCCTATTGCTGCTGCTTTATATCGGATTGAAAATAGCGAACCCTGCGCAGCGGACAAGCAAGGTATTTAAGCTGGACCCAGATAAGCTGAATTATATTGAAATCTTCACCCAGGAAGAAGAGATAAAACTCATCAAGGAAGACGGGATCTGGAAGACCACTATCCCGGCACCCTGGCCGGCCGATTCCCTTAAAATTCATAATTTCTTTGAAGATGTATTGAAAGCTGAGTATTTCAGTATCCCGATCAGCTCCAGTGAATCCGCCATCAATGACTATAACTTGGAGGATGATCAAGCTATGCATGTTCGCGTCAGTGATGGTAAAAATGAAGTGCACGTGCTGTATAGCAATCTCGGCAATCCTTGGGATTACTTCCGCTATGCCGATGGCAAAGATGTGTATCAGGTAAGAAGCAAGGTAGTGCAAGCATATCAACCAACGATTACGCAGTGGCGATCATCCGAGATCATCCACTATTGGGAAGAGGAGTTAGGGCAGATCAAGGTGAAGCACGAGAAGAATACCTATACGCTTGAGCGGCTTGGCACAGAGTGGTACTATCGGGATGCCAAAAATGATTTTCAAGTTGATTTTCACAATTATGCCTTGGTCAAGATTGTTAATATCCTGCAAAACTTCCGTAGCAGTGTCTTTGTCTCCGGCGAAGAAGAAGAATATCGTAAGGCATTTAATTATGTTGAATGCACGGTCTGGATCACAGATGTAGAAGGAAATACGCGTAAACTGGAATTTGCCCCCTTTGACAGCCATCGCTATCTGTTAAGGATAGATGATGATAATACCGTGTACTATCAGGTCGTGTTTGACACTATCTTCCGCTTTATGCGTCAACCGGAGATATTCAAAAGGAAAGGTACACCATGACAATCACCAGATACGCTCAGCTTTCTCAGGAGCTCTATGCACAGATAATCAGCTTGTGGGAAAAGACCAATATCACAAATCCAGCCCGCGCCGACAGTTATGAAGCGATCGAGCATTCGTTACAGCATACCGGCACCATGATCGTTGCGTTAGAAGGTGATGAAGTAATAGGCACTTTGTGGGTAAATCACGATTTTCGCAGGCTTTATCTGCACCACATGGCGGTGAATCCCGAGCTGCAAAACCAGGGCATCGGCCGGGCTTTACTCTCAGAAGCTCTGCGGATAGCCAAGTCTACCGGATATCAAGCCAAACTGGAAGTGCACCAGGATAATGCCTCTGCCCGGCATCTATACAGCAGCCTGGGTTTTAAGGAGCTGGAAGGCTATATCACCATGATCAAGCGGGAATTGTGACCGGCACAGTAAGCATCATCGGAGGCGGTCTTGCCGGCTGTGAAGCCGCATTGCAATTAGCAGAACAGGGTTATCAAGTAAAGCTCTATGAAATGCGTCCGGATACTCAAACTGAGGCTCATCAGGGTGGGTATTTGGCAGAATTAGTTTGTAGTAATAGCCTCAAATCCACTCGTCTTGATACCCCAGCCGGATTACTCAAAGCTGAGCTGAAGATGCTGGGTTCTTTTTTACTGAACCTTGCCGAGCAGTGCAAAGTGCCAGCCGGCCATGCTTTGGCGGTGGATCGTGAGCTTTTTGCCCAAAGCGTTTCTGAGGTAATCACGACGAATCCCAATATTCAATTGATCCGTAAGGAGCTGAGTGAGATTCCGCAGGGGCAGGTGATTCTGGCGACCGGACCCTTGACTTCAGAGCCGATGATGCAACACTTGCAGAGCCTTTTGGGCGAAGATCATCTGTTCTTTTTTGATGCGATAGCGCCGATTGTGGATGCGGATAGCATTGATATGAATATTGTTTATGCCAAAGCCCGCTATGACAAAGGGGATCCGGATTATCTGAATTGTCCCTTTGACAAAGATCAATACTACCGCTTTGTAGATGCTTTGCTGGAAGGCGAAAAGTATGAAGTGCATGAATTTGAGAATCAGTTTTTTAAAGCGGATAAATTTTCCTTTTATGAGAATTGTATGCCCATAGAAGAGTTGGCACGCCGGGGTCAAGATACTCTGCGGCATGGCGTAATGCGTCCGATGGGTTTGGAAATTCCCACTACTGGCACAAAGGCTTTTGCCGTTTTACAGCTGCGGGCAGAGAATTCTTCCCGCACTGCGTTTAATCTGGTGGGAGCCCAGACCATGCTGCGCTATCCGGAGCAAAAACGCATATTCAAACTGATTCCCGGGCTTGAGCATGCCAGTTTTTTGCGCTATGGCTCCATCCACCGCAATGCTTACCTGAATGCCCCTCAGATTTTAAATGCAGACCTCAGTCTCAAAGTGAAACCAGAGCTTTGGATAGCAGGTCAGCTCTGCGGGGTAGAAGGCTATGTGGAGAGCATTGCCAGCGGACTTTTAATCGCCAGGATCATCAGCCAGAGAATCTCGCAATTACCAGCAGAGACGATACTCGGTCAATTATGGCGCAGATTGCTGGAAACAGATTCCAAATCCAGATTCACTCCGGTGAATGCCAATTTTGGCCTGTTGCCTGCTCTAAAAAACCCTCCCCGCGATAAGAAAATCAAAAAACAGCTGCTGAGTGAGCGTTCCCTGGCTGCACTCAGCCAATACTGTGCCCAGGAGCCAGAAGCGCGTAATTCCTAAAATAAGGATCAAGGAGACAAAATGAGAGAAACAATATCAGCATGTGGGCTTGATTGTTCGAATTGTGAATGCAGGATAGCCTATCTGGGCGGTGATGAAGCTCGGAAAGAAGAAATTGCCCAAAACTGGAGCATTAGATACCAGGCAAGTCTCAGTAGGGCAGACATCAAATGTCAGGGCTGTATGGAAGGTAATGTTCATTTTAACTGGTGTGAACGCTGCCCGATCCGGAGCTGCGTTATTCAAAAAGGATATCAAACCTGCGCCGAATGCTCTGCTTTCCCTTGTCAGCATAATTCCGGACTTTACGAACAGGTTCCGGCAGCAAGAGAAGCCATTGAACGCATCAAAAAGGAGTTGTAAGATGAAAAACCATTTTGCTATCCTGCTGAGCATGATTTTGATCTTTATTCCGGTAATCAGTTCAGCCCGGATCTTTGCTCGGTGGCATACCTCCATGGGGAGTTTTACCGCCGAATTGTATGATGAATTGGTGCCAATCACAGCCAATAATTTCCGTGATCTGGCTAATTCTGGATTTTACAACAATCTCATCTTTCACCGGGTAATCGCAGGATTTATGATCCAGGATGGATGTCCTTATGGCACTGGCTATGGTGGCCCCGGTTATACCATTGAAGATGAATTTCATCCTGATCTATCCCACGATCACGCCGGAGTATTGGCCATGGCACGCACGGCTGCTCCCAATAGTGCGGGAAGTCAGTATTACATCACCTTGGCCCCAGCTACATATCTGGATGGAAGCTATGCCATATTTGGAGATGTCATCGAAGGTTTGGAAAACGTGCTTGCCATCGGTGCAGTTCCTACCGATGAAGACGATAGACCTATTACCGATGTAAATATCTACATCTTGCGCATGCTTGATCTGCATATAGGGGAGTGTTTCCCTGCCCTGGGCGAGGTGCTTACACTTGCCCAAAATCAAGCTCAGATCTTTGTGGTGGAAGCAGATACAGAAGAAGCTGAGCTAAGCTTTGACTGGTATATAGATGAAGTGCAAGCAGCGGAAAGTTCATTTATGCTGGAGACCGCGTTTACCACTGGAGGAGAGCATAGTGTGCGATGTCACATAGCATCTTCGGATAGCATAGCGTACGACGCCATCTGGGAGATCAATACCGAAACTGCAGTAGAAGATGATAACAATGCTCCGTCGATAGCCCCGCTAAAGCTCAGCGTAAATCCCAATCCCTTTACTAATGATCTGGATCTAATCTGCGAACTTAAGCAAAGCCAACCCATCAGTCTGGATATCTATAATCTCAAAGGACAAAAGATTAGCTCGCTTGCTTCCGGATGGCAAAACGCCGGGGCCTGGCATTATCATTGGGATGGCAAATCTGCTGCGGGCAGCGCTGTTCCTGCAGGCATCTATTTGCTGCGTCTGCATGGTGCCGGAACGACTATATATCGTAAGATCAGTAAGTTTTAAACTCTTGTTAGTTTTGATCCGGGCTGAAGGAAGCTTTGCGGCGTCCTTTTACCTGGATTCAAGCTTGAGTTAGGTTTAAGTCCTGATTCAGTCCATTTCAGGACTTAATCAGGACTTGAACTGGAGTCAAAACCGAGTATGATTACAAAGATAACGCAAGCTACAGAAATGGGAAGAGCAGAGCCGGAGACTTATGCTTAGCATTGAGTTTTTTGCCATCTTAATCATCAGCCTGCTGCTGTATTGGCTACTTCCCAAGCAGAAATACAGGAATCTATTCTTGTGCGGCTCCAGTCTGCTTTTTATCTGGTTGCTGGATCATCAGTCTTTGGTCGTAGTGCTGGTTTTGAGTATTATCTCATACCTGTTTGCGCAGCTCATCTATAGAAATCCCAAAGTACGATGGATTCATGCGGCTGGGGTGATTGTTGTTTTATTGGCATTGCTTATCTTCAAATATCTTGGTTTTCTGGGTGGAGTCTTTACGGCGCTGTATATGTTTTTGGAGTCTCTGCCTCATTTTAAAATTCATTATATGTTATTGCCCCTGGGGATTAGCTACATCACCTTCAAGCATATCAGCTATCTCACCGATGTCAAATGGCGGCTTGTAGGCCCGGGCAATTTCGTAGATTTTTTACTATACAGCAGTCTTTTTACCATTTTTCTGGCAGGTCCCATCGAACGCTTTGAGCGGTTGGAACCACAGCTCAATAATCCCCGGATAGCTTTTCGCCGGGACTTCCTGAGTATAGGCACCAGACGGATTGTTACCGGACTTTTCAAAAAGCTGGTGATAGCAGATTGGATCGGTTTCTTTATCTCTTTTGTGTGGAGCAATCCTACCCAATATCATCCAGCCATAGCTCTGGCGGCGGTATTTGCCTATGCTTTTCAGATCTACTATGACTTTGCCGGATACAGCGATATCGCAATCGGAGCGTCACAGCTTTTTGGCTTGCATATTATGGAGAATTTTAATAAACCTTATTTGGCCAAAAACATCAGCGATTTTTGGCGACGCTGGCATATCTCTTTATCGGATTGGATTCGGGATTATCTCTTTTTCCCCCTATCGGCGCTGGGGAAAAGCAAGCTCTGGCGGATATTCTTTGTTCCGGTTATGGCCATGGGTATATGTGGCTTGTGGCATGGGGCCGAAGCTCGCTATCTGGTCTGGGGAGTCTGGCATGGCTTGGGCTTGAGTGTGTATCAAGGCTATCAGTTGCTGAGGCACAAGTTGGATCAGACGAAAAAAGAAAAGCTGGATGCCATCATGGCCAAAATATCCTGGCCGCTCACTTATCTCTTTGTGGTCTTGACCTGGTTGAGTTTTCGCAGCTTTGGATTACCCTTGGCAAAACACATTTTTCTGCGGGCAGAAGCTGTGCTCTATCTGCCCTTGCTCTTTCTCTTGCTGATGCTATTCTCGCAGCTATGGGGGAAACTGCATTTCATCAAACACTTCAAGCTGCCCTGGCGGCCTGCTTATAATTTATATCTTCTGCTCCTGATTGGGATCTGTCACTGTGCCATGAATATGGATTTCATCTATGCGGCATTTTAGAATCACCGGGGAAATCCTTGTGCTGGTGCTGATACTGGTAATCTCGAGTCAGCTTAGGCAGCGGGTAGCCAGCTACTCTGAGCTTCCCCCTGTATGCAGTGGAGATAGCATCAGGACTTTGATTTTGGGAGATTCTCATGCTCGCACCGCCATCAATCCGGAATATTTGAATTCAGCGTGTTCGGCTGCGCAAAAGGCAGAGGAGATAGAATATTCCTATTACAAATTAGTTCAGGCTGGGGCTGATTTTGAAGCACTGGAAAACGTAATTCTTTGCGTTTCATACTTCAATTTTCTGGCTCCGGTGGATTCGGAAAATGAGATGCTGAAGCGTTATCACAGGCTTTTGGATCAGGATTTCTATCTCTCTAAAAAGCGCTATCATGAATACACTGCTGCGATAGCTTACCGCTATTTGATGGATCACAAACTACCTAAATCTGTGCCGCTAAGTCTTTTCAACGAGATCATCGAAACCAAAATTGAGCCGCAGTATCGGGGAGGTTTTGAGCTGAGAACGGGTAGTAGAATCGGGCAGATCCCGGATTTGGATAAAGCCATCTCCAGACACTACTATCTGGGCAATAAGTTGCGCCCGGTCTCGGCATTGAGGATCGCTTACTTCACGAAGATAGTAGAATATTGTCAGGCACATAAGCTTCGTTTGTATGTAGTTAATACGCCCGTACACAAGGAATACTATGATCAGATTCCTGCGGAGCGCTTGACGGGCTATAGCACCGTGCTCAACCGGCATCAGGATGAATGTATCTGCCTGGATTATGGCCGCCTCAGACTTCCGGATGCTTTCTTCTTTGATTACGATCATCTCAATGGCGAAGGAGCGCGAGTTTTTACCGGAATCATCCGTGAGATCTTGGCTTCCAATGGTGCAGAAGAGCGGGGAAAGCTCGATTTTGGGAAATAAAAACATTGACAAAATTCGTTGGTTTTTGTCTCTCATACCAGATTAACTTATAAAGGATAAATTGTGGCGCGACTTTTCAGTAAAGATTATCATGATCGTTCCAATAGCTGGTATTTCAACCATGCAGTGATACCACTCGAACCCGGGGATTTGTGGTATTGGCATACCGTGGATGAAGCGGGCAATATCCTTTTGCGTTTTTCACCTACCAAAGAGAAGCGGGATTACTTTTGTGCCTGGATCGAAGTTCTCTATGATCCCAGATTGCAAAGGATAGTCCGCTTTCAATGCGCCGAATGCGGGCAGGATGAGTCCTGTCGCCACTTTCTTTCTTTATTGCACTATGCCTATCAATATCTCTCGGATGATATCCTGAAAGAGGAATTGATCCAGACGGTAGATGGTGATAGCCTGCGGGGTAATGTGAAGTGGCTGGAACTTTCGCGTCAAGCCCGGTTGGAGATCGAAGGTATTTACAACCCGGATACGGATAAGATTCGTATCTACCATAGAAGCTATGAAGGGCTAAATATGCTGCAGCTGGTGCATCATATGACCAAAGATGAAGATCTGGATTCCCAACTTGGGCAGAACTTTAGGGTTTTTGACGATTACGAGCTGGACCTCTTTCGCTGGCTTCATACCAATCGTGCCGCCTATAGCATAAAAGGGAAATTTTGGTCTCTTTACAAAAGTCAGCTGCCTCAGCTCTTGGGACGCCTGGAAACGCTGAGCAGTAAGGTGCTGATCAAAGAAACTTCCGAAGAACTCAGCTTTGCGCAAAGTGCATATCCATTGGCTCTACGCATCGAAAAAGCGGGCAAGGAGTCTTTTCTGCTTTCTGCGGTGATAGTGGATGAGCTTTCCATCTGGTATGCGGGATATCCTACCTGGCTATTTTTCCGCAACAAAGTGCACAAGGTATGGTTACCTTTCCGCAATGAGGTGATAGATGAGATCTTTTCAGGCGGGAAGGTGATGAATGCCAAGGACTTGATCTACTATCGCAGTATCGTGCACAACGAATTAGCGCGCAGAGATATATATCTTGATTTTGATGCTGCAATTGAGATGCCGCAGATCATCGATTCCCAGCCGGAATGCCGCTTGTATATTCGGGCTTGGGGCGAGGAGATCATGATCGAAGGCGCGCTGATTTATGATCAACAATATGAGATTCCGCTCTCGGTGGTGAGATTTATGAAACCTCTGGTCTATACTTCTTACAAGGGTGGCGATCCTGAAGATAAATTGTGGTTTTATCTTCCTCATAACCTGATGGATAAAGTCCACAATCTGATCTCGGAATTACCCCCAGCACAGATCGACCAATTAGAGCAAAACTCTCGCCTCGTCTATGGCAAAGCGGATTTTGATAACTTGCAAAAATCCATCTTTCAACTGAGTGATAAGGATTGGGAGGTGATTATAGACGATGATCTGAGCTCAAACTTCATCACCAAGATCAAGCTGGATGTAGATTTCCAGGCACAGCGTAGTGAAGATATCGATTGGTTTAGCTATGAGATCAGCTATCATCATGCTGAATTGACCTTTACGCATGAAGAGCTCAAGCGTCATTTCCGCTCTTCAGAGGAATTTTTGCATACTGTAGATGGACGCCTGTATTTCATCAGCAATCCGGAGGTCTTTGAAGAGGTGGAAGCCTTGGTATCCCGAAGCCACAAGGATACAGACCATGTGTATCGGGCACGTATGCTCAATCTGCCATATTTCCAGAGGCTGCGGGAAGAGAATCCGGCGTTTAGACTGATGGGGGATAAATATCTGGAGCAGATGTTTCTGGATTTGCAACGGCGCCGCCTGGATAAAGCATACGAATTGCCATATTATCTGCAGACCATTTTGCGCGGTTATCAAAAAAGCGGAGTAAATTGGATGCGGATGCTAAGCCACTATCATCTAAATGGGATCTTGGCAGACGAGATGGGACTGGGAAAAACTATCCAAGCCTTAACCATGATCCTTAGCGCTCCCGAAGATACCATCAGCATTGTGATCTGCCCCAAGACTCTTTTGTATAACTGGGCTGCTGAGATAGAGAAGTTTCATACCAATATTCCCTACGCTATTGTGGAAGGGAATAAAGCAACCCGCATCGAGCTCTTAAAAAGCCCCAATATCCGTTTGTTTCTGATTGGCTATTCGATGGTATTGAGTGATTTTAGCCTGCTCAAAACCATGCATTTCGAATGGATCGTCCTGGATGAAGCACAAAATATCAAAAATGTATCCGCACAACGGACTTCTGCCATCAAAAAGCTGAATTCAAACCATAGATTAGCGCTATCCGGAACTCCTATCGAGAATAACCTCACCGAACTCTGGAGTATCATGGATTTTCTGATGCCTGGCTATTTAGGCAGTTTGAAAAATTTCAAGGAACAGTATCTGAATCCGGAAGACGATCGCCGCGCCAATCTTTCCTTGCATAGAGCAGTATCCCCCTTTCTGTTGCGCCGCATCAAAAAGGAGGTACTCCTTGAATTACCGGATAAGCAAGAACAGATTTCTTGGTGCAAGATGAATCCTTTTCAAGAGAAATTGTATCTCCAAATCCTGGATTCAGTACGGAAGAAACTCATGCCGGAAAATTCAGAATCTCTCAGCTATGTGCATATCCTGGCAGCGCTTACAAAATTGCGTCAAGTCTGTAATCATCCCCACCTGGCCAATAGCGATATCTTGCCCAATGTGGAGCTTTCGGCCAAGCTGGAGCTTTTGGTGGAATTGGTTCAGGATTCTATTGCGGCCGGGCATAAGGTATTGGTATTTTCGCAATTTGTGCAGATGCTGAGCATTATGCGCAGGGTTTTTGATGCCCTGGATATCAGATTCAGCTATCTGGATGGCAAGACCAAAAACCGGGTAAAACCGGTGCAGGATTTTGAAAATAATGAAGATATCCGCCTCTTCCTAATCAGCTTAAAAACAGGGGGCACAGGACTCAATCTCACGGCTGCAGATACCGTGATCCTCTATGATCCCTGGTGGAATCCCATGGTGGAAAACCAGGCCATCGACCGGGCTCACCGCATTGGACAAACCAAGAAAGTCCAGGTCTTTAGATTGATCACAAAAGCTACTGTGGAAGAGAAAATCCTGGCCTTGCAACAAAATAAGATCGAGCTCTTCAATGAAGTGATTGAAGGCGGCAGCGGAGTGCTCAAGAGTATGAGCATGGATGAGTTAAAGGGGCTCTTTAGCTATTAAAAAAGGCTGCAAGTCTTGGGGCAAGATTGCCTTGAT
>JARRCD010000055.1 GCA_029982875.1 Candidatus Cloacimonadota bacterium
ATAGGCGGTGGTTTTAACCACCGTGCTCGATTTCGACATCAAATGGAATAAGATGATTTCCGGTCGACTTTAGTCACCGGCAAAACGCGCGTCCAAGCCCAATTCCTCATGTAACACCCAAAACCCAAATCCAGATTTCTTGGGCTATTCTTTCCCATTTATCCTGATCATAATACTTGCGGAGCTCGCGTTCAAATTGTTCCATTTCATGTGAGCTACTGGCCATGTTAGTTCTCCTTGCCTTTGCCAGTGGCTAAAGCACACCGGAATTAATCTTATTCTATCACTTGCCTGTACCGCATACTCAGGGTGATGATTACGGGTACCGTCATGCTATCTAAAATGTCAGTCTGCGTTCCTCCGGAACTCACAAGGTATTGGCAATAGATCAGGTCTTGGGGAACAGTCTCCCGTCCCTCGCCGCTTTTGATCAACACTTGAGATTAAGTCCTGATTATCTCCTGAACAGGACTTGATCACGACTCGAAGTTGAAAGATAATCAAGTGTGAAAAAATGGTATTAGCTGAAAGACCACAGATATTCAAAGGTCTTGACCTTTACGCAGTAAAGCAAGGTGGTTGCTGGTTGAATAGTCTCGGAGCTTTTGATAAGCTGGCAAAGCTACATTGTGCTTGACAAAAAAGCAGCGCTTTCAAAAGTGACTATCACAGTGCGTGCTGAAGTGGTGAAATAGGTATACACGCTAGTTTCAGGGACTAGTGAGCAATACGCTCATGGGGGTTCGAGTCCCCCCTTCAGCACCATTTTTTTTGCTTTCAAACAAAAAAGATTGACTTTATCTCCCTTATTCTATTTCCTTGTTCCAAGAACGATAAAGGAGTAATGACATGAATGATTACCATACTGTCATTGAACGGCTGAACCTCATGCCCCATCCTGAAGGTGGCTATTATCGCAGGAACTGGCAATCGGCGATGAAAGCGGAAGTAATCGATTCTACCGGCAAGGTAGTTCACCCTTTGCGCAGCATCGGTTCCTCCATATTATATTTACTGCCCTCCCAAGAAGTGTGTCTTTGGCATAAAGAGGCTTGCGACGAGATGTGGCATTTTTATCAGGGCAGCAGCTTGAAGATGCATCTCCTCAATAGTGTTACGGGGCTCTCAGAGCAGATCTTGGGCATCAACCTGGAGCAAGGCGAATTGCCACAATTCATCATTCCCAGAGGAACCTGGTTTTGTGCAGAAGTTGTGGATGAAGATTCATATAGCTTTTGCGGATGCACGCTGTGGCCTTCTTTTAGTTATGCAGATTTTGAATTAGCCGAAGAATCCAAGCTGATCGATGAATTCTCTGCTCATAAAGACCTGATTAAACACATCTTTGCCAAAAAAAATCAATAAAACGGAGAAATAATGCAGAAAAAAATCTTTGTTCTGGATACCAATGTGCTCATTCACAACCCCCGCGCCCTCTTTGCCTTTCAAGATAATCGGGTCGTGATCCCGATAGTAGTAATTGAAGAGATCGATCAATTTAAGAAAGGCGTAGATGAAAAAAGCAGAAATGCAAGGCAGATAGGTCGCTATTTGGATGATTTGAGAAAGAACGGTAAACTGCAGGATGGCGTGGAAACCGATCAAGGGGGTGTAATCCAGGTAACGGTCAACAGAGAAGTGACCGATGCCGCTTCCAAACTGATCTTTATGGACCGCAATGACAATCTTATCATCGGAACCGCATTATACTTTCAACAAAAGTATCCCGGCTCGCAGGTTATCCTCGTTTCCAAGGATGTAAACGTGCGGATCAAAGCAGATACGATGGGCATCAAGGCAGAGAATTTTGAGAATGATACCGTCAATTTTGATGAATTTTATATTGGCTGGACTCACGAAGAGCTGGATGAAGCCCTGCTGCAAAAGCTGCAAGCCAATTCCTATATAACTAATCCTTTTAGCGGGCTTTACCCCAACGAATTTGTGCGCATTACCAGTGCAGGACACAAGGAGAATACGCAAAGCCTGCGCTATAATGCAGCGCACAATAAGCTCTACAAATTGCAGCATTATACGGGACAAAATGTATTTGGCATCACAGCCCGCAATTTTGAGCAGGAAATGGCTTTGGACTTGCTGCTCGATGATGATATTCAGCTGGTTAGCCTATCCGGAAAAGCCGGAACCGGCAAGACCCTTTTGGCAATGGCCGCCGGACTCACCAAGGTGGTCGATGAAGAGCGCTACAAAAGACTGGTGATCTCGCGTCCCATTTCCCCCTTAGGCAAAGATTTAGGATATCTTCCGGGGTCCAAAGCGGATAAATTTAACCCCTGGATGCAACCCATTTATGACAATATGGATATCCTGCTCTCGGCGCATGAGGAGAAAGGGGGACAAAACGAAAAAACTAAGAAAAAAGTCTCTATGGAAGACTATATAGACTATGGTTTTTTGGAATTGGAACCGCTAACCTACATTCGGGGAAGGTCTTTGCCAGACCAATTCATTGTGATCGACGAAGCTCAAAACCTCAGTCCCCACGAGATGAAAACCATAATCACGCGAGCGGGCAAGGGCACCAAAATTGTGCTCACCGGTGATCCTTATCAGATTGATATCCCCTATCTTGATGCCGTCAGCAATGGTCTATCTGTGGCAGTGGAAAAGCTCAAAGCTGAGCCGATAGTTGGACATATAACCCTGGATAAAGGAGAGCGCTCGCCTTTGGCAGATTTGGCAGCAAAATACTTTTAGATGAAAGAAAACATCACCGACCGTAGCTGGGTCGAGATTGATCTCAGCACCTTTCGCTCCAATCTCAGGATTTTGAAGGATTATCTGAGACCAGGACAGAGTTTTTTACAGATTGTAAAAGCCGATGCTTATGGGCATGGAGCCAAAGAGATCGCTGAGATAGCTTTGGCCGAAGGTGCAAAATATCTTGGGGTTGCCAATGCCGAAGAAGGAAAGCTGCTGCGCATCCAAAATATCCAAGCTCCGATTCTCATCCTTTCGCCCAGCTTGATCTCGGAAATCCCGAAGCTGCTCAAATATAAGCTCACTCCTTCCGTATCCGATGCGGATTTCGCCTCCGCTTTGTCCCAAAAGGCGCAAGCAGCAGGAGTGAGCTGTGATGTGCATCTCAAGCTGGATACGGGTATGCATCGCAGCGGCATATACATCGCGGAAGCTATGGCTTTTTATCAAGCTGTAGCTGCACTTCAGGCTCTTCATATTGAAGGAATCTTCAGCCACTTCGCTTCTGCTGAATCTGATCCGGAATTTTCCCATCAGCAAGAATCTGCTCTGGCGGATTTTATCCATGCCTTGGCGCAGCCACCCCGATATGTGCATATTGCAAACAGTGCGGGATTGATCAATGCTTATGGGAGCTTTTGCAATCTCGTCCGCTGGGGAATCTGCAGCTATGGGGTCAATATCAGCACCGGGAATATTGGCGTCCAACCGGTTATGACCTTCAAATCTACACTCAGTCAAATCAAGCCGATCAACCCTGGTGATACTGTGGGCTATGAAAGAGAATGGACTGCTGCTCACGCAGGACGCTATGGCATCATCCCAGTAGGATATGCTGATGGCTACGACTTTCTGCTCTCCAATAGGGCTGTGGTTTTGATCCGGGGAAGCTTGTGCCCCGTAATTGGCAGGATATCTATGGATATGATCACCGTGGATCTAAGCAAACTACCTCAAGCAGAACTCACTGATGAGGTGATCCTCTTGGGAGAAGGACATGAAGAAATCCGGGTAGAGCGTCTTGCCGGGTTGTATCACGGTTCTGCTTATGAGCTTCTGTGTCAGGTGGGGCGACGGGCAAAACGCTATTACCGTAGCCAGGATAGGGTCCTACATAGTACTCCCTTGGCACGCAGGGATTTTGTGAGTAGCGATTTCGGAGATAGCAAACTCAACCAAATTATCACCTCTGCTCTCACCCAAAGGTTGGATAGCGAAGAGATCGGAGAGCTGATCTATCGGGAGATCTTAAGAACCTTCTTTTACAACAAAGACCGGAATGTCCATTATCGCAAAAACTTCCAGCATGAGATCAGCTTTGCAACAGCCGATAATCCCATGTATTATGTGGCAAAAACCAGGTTACGCTACCAAAAGATACTCGATAAAGATACTTTTATAGTAGCCTGCGCTTCATCCAATGAGAGTCTTCGAGCCTACTTTATGCGTCCCGATGTAGAATATCGCTGGCTTCTGGATGCACGCTTGCTTCACATAGAAGATAGCTTCTTTGTAGATTCGGTAAGGATTAATGATATCGATTTGCAGACTCAATGCAAAAACTTAGCGAGTTGTCAGGAAATACTCTGCTTTCACCCCAAGCTAAAAAAACTGGTAGGACAGGAAGTGGCATATGAGATCAATACTACTACTCTTTACCCCACTGCTGCTCATCAGTTTTCTGTATTTATTTCGGAGCTTACCCGGGGAGTAAAAATCAGCTTTTCTTATCCGCCTGAATTAGGGCAAGTGGAGCCTGTTAGCATCTTCTCGGGACAACAGAAGAATCCGCAAATTACTCAACGACCGGGGAAGATCCAGCTCAAAAGTCAGGCGGATGAATGGGTATTCCCCCTATCTGGTGTTGTCTTTAGCTACTAACCCTATCTCAATGCCCGGATGTTTGTAATCTATTATCAGAATAGTAATATCATCCTTGTGGCTCGAACCTCTGGCAAATTCTTGCACCGCGCGCAGAATACCCTTGGCAATATACTCTGGATTGCGTAATGGCAAATGGGATAGAATCTGTTCAAAACCCTTGATCTCAAGAAATTCTTCATCTGTATTCATCGCTTCGGTGACTCCATCGGTAAAGAGGATGATCTCATCTCCCAGATGCAACTGGATGGCATCACTTCCGATCTCAAGATTCTCAAACACTCCCAAAGCCGTCGCATGAGTTTCGGCATATTTTACCAGGCTATTGTCCATCGCCCTGATATACAGCGGGACATGCCCACAATTGGAATATTCAAGCACACCGGTTTTTAGATCTATCACACCCAATATGGCGGTCACGAAGTTTGATTCAATGTTATTCTTATAGAGAAAGTTATTCAATTCCTGCAGTAGCTCCTTACTGCTTTTTCGATAGGGAGCGATGGCAGGCAGAAGCGTGGAAACCATAGTCATTGCCATCGCAGCTACGATGCCCTTGCCCAAGACATCAGCTATCACAAAGCAAAAGTGATCTTCATCAATCAAGAAGTAATCGTATAAATCTCCGCCAATATCACCCGCAGGTTGCAGGATGCCATAAGCCCGCAGCTCCTTTACTCCCAAAGGATGCTCGGTGTTTTGGGGAATCAGTTTTGTCTGAATCTCACTGGCATAGATCACGTCTCCTCTGATCTTGTTTTTCTCATTGGTAGTGATCTGCAGGTTTTGGATGTAAGCTTTCAGGGATTGCTGCATCATATAAAAAGAATGTGATAATGTGGCTATCTCATGGCTGGTTTCGGATCTTGGGATCTCGGCTTCAAAATCCCCCGCTCCGATATGATCTGCGGCTTCTGCCAGTTTCTTGATGGGGCGGGATACACTCATTGCACGGATATAGATCACGATCGCTACGGCAAGGAAGATAAAAATCGCAGTTATAGTCTGGATCAACAGAATGATATTAACTTCTTCCATCAGCACTGACTGAGTAATTGCAATACCTACTGACCAACCATTGCTCAGTAGAGGTTGAAAATAGATCCAGGAATTCTGAAAAGGAGAGTGGTCACCTATTTTGATAAAGTCATTCTCTCCTGCTATCATAGCTGTACCCAACCGGGCCAGCTCCGGCGCATCATACTCTTTAGCCATGCTAAACAGAGTCTGATTCATTACTAAATTCATATCCGGATGCGCCACTAAAGTACCCGTGGTCGAGACCAGAAAACTGGACCCTTTTTTAAAGAAAGTCTGATCCGTTATGAGGCCATGCAGATAGCTCAACTCAATATCAATGCGAATAATCCCGTTAAAATCTCCCTCGATATACATGGGAACTGCGTAAGAAATCACCATCTCACCCTTGCCATCCGTATCAATCCACGGTTCAGTCCAATACGTTTTTTCGCTGATATAAGGAATCTGAAACCAATCCTGATACTGATAATCCTGACCGGCGATGGTTCTTTGGATAAAGCGATGCCTCATCATATAAATAAGCAGCGGCTGCTCATCCTCAAAGACATTATCTGCCACACATATAGAATGAATTTGAGGATTCTCTCTCATGGTTTGCTGCAGAAGCGGCAGCAATTCAGCTCTCTTCATATCATGATCTGTGATCAAAGTCTGAAAGGTGCGGCTTAAACTCTCAACTTTATTAAGAATACCATCGATCAGATAAACCCGTTCATGCACCAAATGCCGCATATTATCGAGTTGGATATTCAACATGACTTTGGAATACATTATCCGAGTCACCACGATAGATACAAAAAAGATAATCAGCATGAAAGTAAAAATGAAGGATATCAGCTGATAGGCGATGGTCCTGTCTACTTTACTCGGTGGCATGGGGATAGAAGTCCTCGTATTTCATTTCAATCTGTAGCTCTGACATTTTGTATAAGAGTTCTAAAGCGCGTAAATAGTCCTCTTCTTTAAGAATACCGATTTCAGACGTACTGGGCAATACTATTTTCTTCATTTCATTCAGCATTTCATGTTGTAAGGTTTTATTGGCTTTGATATTGGCCTTTCGCATCCTTTCCAGTACCACTGAGACTGTTTCTTGTATATGACTAAAAGCATAAAACCACCCGTCTATCGTGGCAGAAGCAAAATTCTGACACTCTTCCGGATGAGCTTTGTAAAACTCCGGTGTTACATACAAACCTTCATCCGGCACTGAGTAACCTAAAGCATTAAGATCCACCACAAAAAGATCCTCTTCCTTGATCCCGCTTAGCAACAACTGATGGTATTCATTATAGCACATTATGTTGATCACATCTACCGCATCTTCGGTAAACAGGCTGATCGACCAATCTATGGGAATTATCTCCATAGATAAATCATGATCTTCCAAAAAAGCGTATGTGCTTAAATTCGATCCGGTGCGCCATACCCCTATTTTTTTGCCCGCAAAATCGGATATGGAGTTGATCCCGCGGGATCTTTTGCCCACCAATAACACCGGGTTCCTTTGTGCTATTTGGCAGATATTCACCACTCTGAAGCTATCTGCATTTACTTGTAAAGCAGCCAATAAATCAAGATGGATTACATCCAGTGCTCCACTTTCCAGACTGTCAAGAGCAGCATCACTCTGCAACACTTTCTGGATCTTTACGTCCAATCCATGCTGGGCATAAAAGCCCTTTTCCAAAGCCATGTATATGCCTGAAAATTGAGCCTGCGGATGCCATTTGGAGCAATACCTGATTTCAAAGGAATCTCCGGTATATACTTCGCTTGGGCCATTTAGCTCACTATCCTCTGAATCTCTCCCTTTGCAGGCCCCGAGAACAAACAATGAAATAAGAATTAAAACTCCGAGAGCTGGGAAGAGCTTATTCTTCATATCGCATCCTGTAATTGCATTATTGAAACCTTCTTGCTTATCATTATTTATTATCGTGTCCTTTAACTTTCTGAGTAACAAAACTATAGTTAACTCAGCTTGATTTGAGCTGCAACTGTAGCCAAAAATAAGCCTGCGGTAAAATACTGCAATAAAAATATCGGGTATTGCGCGAAAACCTTGTGGATATATTTCAACAGTGACGGCGAAACTTCAGTCTTCCAGCAAGATGGATACTGCGTAAGCTACGGGGATTTCTCCAGATTTTACTTGTTGCTTGAGTTCAGGTAGCTTATCCTTGATCTTGGGAGTGTGGTAAAAGCGATTTAGTACCGCTTCCGAGATCAGGTCTTCAAACCACTGCACGGTCTGAGCCATTCTGCGTTGCTCGAAAATTCCGGTGCTTTTGCAGTGCGCTTGAAACTCCAGGATCTTCTGCCAGATCTCAGCGATACCAGCTCCCGTGAAAGAGGAACATGTTAACGCTTTGGTATTCCAGCCTTTGGTCGCTTGACGGATATAATGCAGGGCATTGTTATACTCGCGGGCAGCAGCTTGAGCAGCGATAATATTATCCTTATCAGCTTTGTTTACCACGATCAAATCGGCCAATTCCATAATGCCTTTTTTGATACCTTGTAATTCATCTCCGGCACCAGTGATCTGCATTAGTAAGAAGAAATCAACCATAGAGCGTACCGTAGTCTCAGATTGCCCCACACCTACGGTTTCGATCAGGATGACGTCAAACCCGGCAGCTTCACAGATCACGATGCTTTCTCTGGTTTTCCGTGCCACACCGCCCAAAACCCCGGAAGAGGGCGAAGGACGGATAAAACTATCTTTGTGTACAGATAGCTTTTCCATGCGAGTTTTATCTCCCAG
The DNA here is from genome assembly GCA_029982875.1 of Candidatus Cloacimonadota bacterium. GTDB lineage: Bacteria > Cloacimonadota > Cloacimonadia > Cloacimonadales > Cloacimonadaceae > UBA5456. The sequence continues at coordinate 8,414 of JARRCD010000055.1, forward strand.
AATGCTTCCCCGGGACACGGTGGAAGAAGGATCAATCGCCAGGACAGCTACTTTTTTCCCGCATTCAATCAGATGCAAGCCAAATCGTTCGATAAAGCTGCTCTTCCCCACGCCGGGAACGCCCGTGATGCCGATCCGGATAGAATTCCCCGAACTCGGCAAGAGCCTTTTGAGAAGCTCCTGCGCAAGTTCAAAGTGTTTATCCGAATTGCTTTCCACCAAGGTAATCGCCTTGGATAGCAAGGTTCTATTGCCAGCCTTGACCCCTTTTTCCAGGGTATCCAAATCCAGGGTCTTGCCAGCTTTGGGCTTGCGGGGTCTGGCTTGGCTCTCTTCCCCGGATCTCACTGAGCTCGCAAAGGCTATTCCGGCATCCTTGTGAGTCCAATCCGGTCTGCGTTTATTCATTATTACTTAGTAATAGCTTCATCATCTTCGTGGCCGCGGTGGGAAGATGGGTACCAGGCCCAAAGATGGCGGAAGCACCATGTTCATAGAGGAAGTCATAATCCGCCTGCGGGATCACTCCGCCCACGGTTACCATGATATCCTCACGATCCAGCCGTTTGAGCTCTTCCATCAATTGCGGAAGCAGGGTTTTATGCCCTGCAGCCAAGGAACTCATCCCGATGATATGAACATCGTTTTCCACTGCTTGTCGAGCCGTTTCTTCCGGAGTCTGAAACAGGGGTCCCATATCCACGTCAAAGCCCATATCGGCATAAGCTGTTGCCACCACTTTGGCGCCTCGATCGTGGCCGTCCTGCCCCATTTTGGCTATCAGGATGCGGGGTCTGCGGCCTTCCTGCTCAGCAAATTTATCCGTCAATGCTCTTACTTTTTCGATTTCATCCATATTGGCATACTCACTGCTATAGACGTTACTGATTAGCTTTATCTCGGCCTGATGGCGGCCAAAGATCTTCTCCATGGCATCGGAAATCTCGCCCAAAGAGGCTCTGGCGCGAGCTGCATCTATGGCCAGCTCAAGGAGGTTCCCATCCTGATTTTCGGCGGCTTTGGTAATGGCAGCAAGGCAGCTGTTTACCTTAGCTTCATCCCGGTTTTCCCGCAGCATTTTGAGGCGGGCAAGCTGGGCTGCTCTCACTGCACTATTATCTATTTCCAGAGTTTCGATGGGGTCTTCCTTGTTGAGACGATATTTATTTACTCCCACGATGGTATCGACAGCGCTATCAATCTTGGCCTGGCGGCGGGCTGAAGCTTCTTCGATGCGCATATTGGGTAATCCGGTCTGAATAGCTTTTGCCATTCCGCCCAGTTCTTCTACTTCCATAATATGAGCCCAGGCGCGGTGCATGAGGTCATGCGTCAGGCTTTCCAAATAATAGGATCCAGCCCAAGGATCAATCACCTTGCAGATACCTGTTTCATGAGCAAGGAAAAGCTGGGTATTTCTGGCGATGCGGGCTGAGAAATCCGTAGGTAAGGCGATAGCTTCATCCAGGGAATTGGTGTGCAAACTCTGGGTGTGCCCCATAGTCGCTGCCAAAGCCTCGATGCAGGTACGGGCAACGTTATTAAAGGGGTCCTGCTCGGTAAGGCTCCAGCCTGAAGTCTGGGAGTGCGTACGCAAGGCCATAGATTTGGGATTCTTGGGATTGAAAGCCTTGATGATCTTTGCCCAGAGCATTCTGGCACTGCGCAGCTTGGCCACTTCCATAAAGTAATTCATACCTTCTGCCCAGAAGAAAGAGAGTCTGGGGGCAAAGACATCGATATCGATTCCCGCTGCGATTCCGGTTCGGACATATTCTAAGCCATCCGCCAGAGTGTATGCCAGTTCCAAATCGGCTGTAGCTCCCGCCTCCTGCATGTGGTATCCGGAAATGCTGATGCTGTTGAATTTTGGCATCTTGCGCGAAGTATAGCTGAAAATATCGGCAATTATCCGCATGGAAGCTTCCGGAGGATAGATATAGGTATTGCGCACCATATATTCCTTGAGAATGTCATTTTGGATGGTGCCTTTGAGTTGTTCCGGCTTAACTCCTTGTTCTTCGGCGGCAACGATGTAAAAGGCCATGATGGGGATCACAGCTCCATTCATCGTCATAGAAACGCTCATTTTATCCAAAGGAATTTGATCAAAGAGGATCTTCATATCCAAGATGCTATCCACAGCCACACCTGCTTTGCCTACATCGCTTATCACACGGGGATGATCCGAATCATATCCCCGGTGAGTAGGCAAATCAAAGGCAATGGAGAGACCTTTTTGGCCCATCGCCAGATTGCGGCGGTAAAAGGCATTGGATTCTTCTGCTGTAGAAAAACCGGCATATTGACGGATAGTCCAGGGACGTTGCACATACATGCTGGGATAAGGTCCTCTGAGATAGGGAGCTATACCACTGAGATAATCCAGGTGTTCCACCTTGTTTAGGTCTTCCTCACGGTAGATGGCGTTCACCGGGATTTGTTCATTGGTCTGCCAGATCTCGTTCAGTTCTGCCTTGGTTTGGTCTGCGTTTATAGTGCTTTCCTTGAAATTCGGATGCAATTTGCAAAAATCAGGTTTCATCTGTCCACCTCCAATTTCTCTGCCAGTTCTTTGAGAGTATCATATACATTGGCGCGAAGATGGATAAAGACAGCGATGCCGGCGCTGCGGTAAGCATCCACTTTATCTTGGGGATATCCCGCCAGGATGACCGGTTTATCCAATTTCTGACAGAGAGGTTCCACCAGCTTTTCATAGTTTTCATCCGTACTGCAGATGCAAAAAGCCTCAGCGTGGGAAGCCTTTGCCGCCGCAACAGCCGCTTCGACATCCGTATAACCATTACCTGATATCACTTCGAATCCGCCCACATGGAAGAAGCCATTGGCAAAATCCGCCCGAGCCTGGTATTCGGATATTGTGCCCATATTCACCAGATATATCTTGGGTTTTGATTTTGAGATGCTGGCTCGTAAAGCTTCCAGCCTGGCCACGGCGCGACCCTTGGGTAGGGGGCCGTCATCGAGGACTACTTCACCTTTGAGATCAGGACTTTTTGCTTCTTGGAGTAAATTCTTGTCTGCGGGATTGGCATACATATTTACGCCCACAAAGACATCGCGACGGGTGTGCACTGCATCGATCTTAGCCTTGGCGGTAGCTGCCACCATTTTGTGAATCTTGCCGGCTCTCAAGCATTTGATCATCCCACCTTCGGCTTCCAATTCCTGCATCAGCTTCCAAGCTTTATCCGCTAATTCTGAAGTTAATTTCTCGATATAATAACAACCTCCGGCTGGATCTAACACTTTGCCGAAATATGCTTCTTCACAGAGAATCAGCTGTTGATTACGCGCGATGCGGGCAGCTAATTCTGTGCTCTCATGCAGCACTGCATCAAAGCGGTCTACTTCCAGGGAATCCACGCCGCCGATCACAGCGCTAAAGGCTTCGGTGGTGGTACGCAACATATTCACATAGATATCATAGGTGGATTTGTTAAACTCAGCGGTCTTCCCATGAATCCAGACTTTTTGAGCTGCTTCACCACCACCCCAGGCTTTGATCATCTCACTCCAGATGAGTCTGAAAGCGCGCACCTTGGCAATTTCCATGAAGAAATTGGAACCTAAGGAAAGCTTTACCGCAAACAATGGTGCGATACTATCAATCCCGATGCCGGAATCCATCAAACCCTGGATATATCCGATTGCCGTTGAGAGCACAAACGCAAGCTCTTGGGTACTGGAAGCTCCAGCTGCCTCATAAACGGTGCCATCAATGATCAGGCAACGCAGCTTGGGAGCACGATCGGCACGATGGATTACGGCATCCAATACTTTTTGCCAGAGCTTATCCAAAGGCATGGAAACCGCACCTTTGCGGGCAAATTCCGAGGTAGGATCATAGCCAATAGCCCCCTGCATATCTCTCAGGCTAATACCTTTTTGCTCGGAATACTGCTCCAAAAATGAAAAAATATCCTCATCATCGAGATCCAAAGCTATAAAGGGCGGTGCAGCTATGAGATCAATGCCATCCAAAACTGTTTGCAGATCTTTTGCATTGCGGATCTTTATGCCTTGGGTTTGGTCTGCATGTTTGATTTTGAGATTCACCATGCTCAGCCCCCGCATAAGCTCATCCTTAAGCATGCGATTGAGCTCTTTCAAATCACTTTCGGTCTGCGCTTGGGCAACATACCAGCCTTCTTTGATCCGCTGTTGAGGATTATTACCCCGCACATATGGGGAAGCTCCGGGCTCACTGCGACTAAAGCCCAAATCTTGAATATCTTCCTTTCTGTAAATCGGCTCCAGGGTAATGCCTTCATAGGTCTTGGTCTTCATTACCTTATCATAATCAGCTCCCTTGAGACCGTCGATTACCAGTTGTTTCCAATCCTCCCATTGCGGAGGTGGAAATTCCTTTTTCAAGTTCAATTGCTTAATATCTTCCACGCCTTTGAACTCCTTTTTTATTTTTCTTTGATTAAAGCTTGCACAGGTTTAATGCCAAAGGGCGAGCGACTTTGAATAGCCGATAGAATTGCTCCCCCACCGGTGAAGAAATAGTAGCGGGGATCATTTTGCGCTTCAGCAAAGATACTCGGTAAATAGTGTCTGAAATCCTGAATCGTATCCCCACCCCCGTAGAGCTTCAGCGCCAGAGGATTGGAATCGATCAGTTTATACATTGCCAGGCTGCCTTCCGGAAATAACGCGCTATAGCCCATGACCGCATTTACAAAAATACTGCTTGCATTGCGAAAGGTCTCAATCACTTCGGGAACCTCAAAGGATTCCGGCGCTACATCGAGCACAAAACCAATTTCATCAGTCTCCGCCCAATCTCCCATATCGTGAATGTCGAATATATCCCAATTGTCCTCAGTCCGCTCTTGCATGCTGTCACATTGCACGATGAAGGGCAATTCCACGATCTTATCAAGATTCTCTTTGCTATCGGTCATGAATTTTTGAGCCAATTCCACGTCCTCTGCACTCACTCCAGATATCTTAAAACCGTATTTGGCAGAAAGATAAGCATTGTAAATCACACCCCCTAAAATCAGATGATCGGCTAACTCGATTAAAGCAGTGAGAGCCCCAATCTTGGTATCAAGTTTGCTCCCCGCCACAATCGCCAGCATAGGACGTTGGGGTGTAAAGATCTTATCCAGATTACGCAGTTCCTTTTGCATCAACAGTCCGGCATAGGAGGGCAGGTATTTTGTGATATTATAAGTACTGGCATGAGCTTGCCAACTGCCGAAAGCGTCGTTGATATAGACGTCAGCATAATCGGCTAAGGCTTTGGCAAAGCGGTCCGAATTTTCGCCCCCGCCTTCCTCGCCTTTAAACCAACGGGTATTGGGAAGATACAAAAAGTCGCACTCCCCGGATCTGAGGCTATTCAGAGCATCTGCGAGTGGACTAAGATCGCTGATACCATAGCTATCCTGAGCCCTGCAAGCTGGAATCAGCCCTTTTAGTTCCAGCTTCTGAGCGAGAAATTCCACTATGGGTTCCACACTCTCCAGCTCAGAAATAGTTATCTTACCGCTACTTTTGTCATAAGGCCGTCCCACGTGACTCATCAAAATAGGCAAGCCTCCCTTTTTGTAAATGTGAAGTAAAGTCGGAATTGTGGCGTCAATCCGCATAGGGTCTTTGATCTTCCCCTTTTTCACCACATTATGATCCATGCGTACCAATACTATCTTGCCTTGCAAATCTGCATCCAACATGTTGGGTATCTTATTCATATCCTCGCTCCCTGTTGTTTATTCATGCTTTATGATAGTGTTGTTATCTTTACAAGTAATGTGTTTACGTCAAGTATTTTCCGCTTTCTCAGCAAATTTCCCTTATCCGCTACAGTTCGGCGCAGTTAAATCAGGTGCGTCCAATATGAGCAAACCATCAATCTGATCCGAGGCCTTAGTACGGAGAACCATCATCTTTTTGCCCAACTGCGACACCGGCAGCGGCTCATGAATGCTATCGTCCAGAAGCGCATCCAGCTTGAGGGAAAGTGGTTCATCCATCATCACCGCAAACCTTCGGCTTGATGCACAGAAGATTCTGATCAGAATTGGTCGGCTGAAAGAAAGATATGGTGCTATAGCCGGTAGGTATGACTTTTGCTTGTATCGCGATAATGACAATCCACGGCAGGTTAATCACATAGAGCAGGTTGATCTGAACCGGAAATCTACCAAGGCGGAGTTTCCGGGTTGTTATGTCATCGAAACTAATAGCGTGGGGCTCAG
>JARRCD010000056.1 GCA_029982875.1 Candidatus Cloacimonadota bacterium
CAGTATCATCGAGTTCATTGAGAGTAACCCAACTTATTGGGGGCGAGTCGCGTTTTTCCCAATTCTACAGTCATGGAAAAAAAGCATTCTGAAACTTGAGTCTGAGAGAATCCAATCAGTCATACCAAGACTGTCAGTTAACGTAGATCCTCAAGTATATCGTAGAGACAACACCCTAGTGTCAATCAATGTGGTTATTCAAAATACTGGACAGGCAACGACGGACAATCATGCGATAAAAATAGAGTTACTGGACAATGAAACAGGTACTCTATTCAATAGTAGCGAAAAAAGCTTCAATCAGGAGCTACATGTTGATGATCATCACTATTATCAATACCAGGCAGAAGTGCCAGTTAATCACAAGGGATCATTGTTTTTAAGAGTAGCCCCATCATTTTCATATCAAGGTTCTGGCAATCAGCAAGCTGCTTTTGAGTTTACGGTTTCGCCTGGAGATTCGTTCGATTTAAAAGTTGAAGATATAAAATGGAATTATCTTAAAATCCCCGATAAACACATGTTTAAGGGCAGAGAAAAGGATATAAGTAAGATAACCACCCATGTTCAATCCCCTGAAAGGTCTCTTTCCTACATACTATATGGTCTGACTCGTACCGGTAAGACCTCTATCCTAAAGTATCTCAAATCTGAGTTATACGGTTTGAGTATAACTTCTTCTGGGCGTACTTACCATTTATGTCCTATTAGGTGGGATTTTGATCAAGCTGCCGCCCAAAACAATGCAAGAGATCTTTGGAGGTACCTGATCAATACAACTATACTACAAGAAATTAATACTCTCCGTGAAACAGGAGACTTATACTCGCAGCTCCCTCAGATCAATAAACTAGATAACCCAAGATTCAAGGATTTAGGTGAGATACTATCTTTAATCCATGCCAGTGGATTTTATCCAGTATTCCTCATAGACGAGTTTTCTCACATAATAAACATGATTAAAAAGAAACTCATTGATTCCAGTTTCTTAGCACAACTTAGATCATACGCTTTGGAAGGCAAGGCATCGTTTATTTTTGCCGGAACTTATGATATAAATAACCTCGTCACTGATCCAGAATTTGGCATAACCGGGCAATTTGCGAATGTTATAAAAATGAAAGTATCAAAAATCAATAAGCAAGCTGCTGCAGAGCTTATACATGCTATGGGCGATAAACTGCAGTTTACAGATTTAGCCGTAAAACACATACTTGAGTTATCTTTCTGTATTCCGTATTTTATCCAGATTATCTGTTACCACTGTGCAAAATATGCGCTTGAAAACGAAATTACATATATCGGGTATCCAGAGGTTGAAGAAGTGGTGAAGATTCTATCGGGAGAAAATGAAAATGACCCAGATTCAGTGATACAAAGACTTGAGGCCGAAAGATTCTCAAATAATCTACTGTCATCAGCAGATCCACCAGAAACCAGTGCTCTACTGGCAACAATCGCACATTCCAATTATCCATTCACCCCTTACCATGAGATTATCAGGATCTGGGGCGAGCATAAAATCAAGGAGTTTCAGAGCGTAGTTGCACAAACCCTGGATACATTGGTCAATAAGGAAATTCTCTTGAGGAAAGAAGAAGAAGGTGAGTTCTATTTCAAAATAAGTGTTGGATTGTTTGAGCGATGGCTTCGGAAAGAAATCCCAAATCTCAACTATGCATTGGATAAACTACACAAGATTACCGAGTAAATGGAGGAATAGTGGGCAAGTTTAACCCAAGCTCAATAGTAACTGATCCAGAATTTCTGTTTGGGAGGAAGAAGCTGCTTGATGATGCATGCGAAGGTATTCTAAGCGGTTCATCATTCTTTGTGTGGGGAGAAAGAAGAAGCGGTAAGACGTCATTCCTTAATTGCTTAAACAGAGAATTGTCTGATTCCCCGGGTGTCATTTCCATATTGATAGATTTCAAGTCGTTGACATTCATCACACGTACTGCCGATGCGTATAGATGGATTTCCTCGATGCTGCTAAATGCTGCTTTATGTATAAACGAGAGTATTGAATTAAGAGTGTTTGATCTCTCGATTTACAAGATGGATACTGAATACGACTATTATGAGTTACTCAAGAGCGTCGGAGATAGCGAGTGTGTTGCTGGGCTGTTGGATAGAGTTATTCAAGCTATAAGTAGTGCAATGGAAATAAAGCGTTTTGCTGTGCTTATTGATGAATATGAGCACTTGTTTGAGCGCACATTCGGCGAAGCAAACGGATTTATGTACATCCGAAGTTTAGCATCTGATCCAAAGTTCTTATTTAGTTATGTTCTGTCTGGATCAATACACTGGCGTTATATGAGTAGTGCTATAGGAAGTCCTGAGCTAAACAACAGCATTACGAAGTATCTGCAACCCCTAAAATGGGATGACTTCCAAGCCTTTTATAGCTACGAATTGAGTACGCTAGATGCCGGAGCTAAGAAAGAAATCATTATCGATTTAGCATCCACTATCCATTCTCAATCTGGTGGGATACCATTCTATGCCAAAGTAATCGCAAGCGGATTGATGGATGAAATTGATAAAGAGGAGCTATTCTCTGTACTAAGCCAATACTTTGATGAAAGGTACAAGAATATGTTGCGTAACTGTGGATGCAAGTCACTAAATGAAGTCAAATGCATGATAGATAACAAGGCAAGCCAGTATAGTGAGTTTCTAAGATTGGGCATTATCAAAAAAGATGGCGATCAAGCAGAGTTCAATGGAGACTATTGGAAATCATATCTTGATCAAAAAGAAATTGAAGCTGATGCTGGAATTCATCATTTGGAAAATGAGATACTTAAAAAGCGTATCGAAGTTGAAAGATTGATAGGAAGGATAAACCTTAATCAGTGGAATTTAGCATCTGAGGAACTGTTTGTAAGATGCGTTGATGACTATAAGGACTATGATATGCTAAGCACGATGTGCCTAGATGAAAGCGATTTTATATGTTTTGCGGGTGCGATGTTCAAGATATTCTATGAGAGGACTGCCAATACAATTATGGATGAGCTGAAGCATCGTCCGGTTCAAAAAAATCGAGAATCTCTTCCCAAAATGATCCGGTCACACGAATTCATGATTGACGTTGGATCGATTAGGCACAACTTCGGAGGCCATAAAACGTCATCACCTTTCTGGAACAGCTTAAACGGAAGCCTTAGTAAGGCTGATCTGTTGATGAAGTATTTGGGAAAGAAGCTTGAGCCTGCTCCGCATGAATATCTGATTTTTCAATCCAGGTTATTGGCAGCAGCTATTGAATACTTGAATAAGGTTATTCAGATTCAGTCAGATATTACCCTGAGTTAGTTAGAGTCTATACATGAAAATCGCGGTTAATCAAATCATTTCCAGTCCCCTCTTCAACGAACCCATGAGGGTTGTAACCATTACTCCTGGGGGCAACGAAGTATTTGCCTTAGGCTTGGTAGGGACTAAGAGCCAAACCTTCAGACAGGTCAATCTTACTGTCTCCCAGATTGAAGATCTTGAAATCATAGATAGCGCATACACATACGCTGGGAATGCCAATCTCCTCAGGCTCGGGTTGCAAGCCTATATGCTTGGCATCGCATACGAGTTCGACCCCTATTTTGGACTATCAATATCCCGGGTCGACCCCCTACCCCATCAGCTTGAAGCAGTATATGATTACTTTCTCAAACTTGCCAGGATAAGGTTTCTATTAGCTGATGATGCGGGAGCCGGAAAGACTATTATGGCTGGGTTATTGATCAAAGAGCTTAAACTTCGCGGTTTAGCTGATAGAATTCTGATAGTATGTCCATCTAACTTATCGTTCCAGTGGCAACGCGAACTCTTGGAAAAATTCGACGAGAAATTCACCGTGCTCAAGGGCTCTAATATCCGCAACCAATTCGGCTCGAACCAGTGGCTGGAGCATAATAGGATCATTACTTCGTTGGATTTAGCAAAACGGGAAGACATCCTACCCGGCCTAAAACAATCTCATTGGGATCTGGTGATCGTTGACGAAGCACACAGGATGTCTTGCTCCACAGGTGGGAAAACTGCCAGATATCAGCTCGGAGAGTACTTGCGAGACATTACGGATCATTTTGTTCTCTTGACCGCCACACCGCACAAGGGAGATCCCGAGAACTTCACTTACTTCCTGCAGCTTCTGGATAAGGACGTTTTCGCTGATGTAAAGTCTATCCGCCATGCCATGGAAAACCAAAGAGCTCCATTTTACCTGCGCAGAACCAAGGAAGCCATGGTCTATTTTCCAGAGAGAGACAATGCCGGAAACTGGCTGCAAGCTAAAATATTCACCAAGAGGATAACCCAGACTATTGCCTTCCAGATAGAAGGTGCGGAATTTGAACTCTACAGAAACATCACCAACTACGTTAAACGACAAAGCGCTTTGGCTGCCGCAGATGGTAGCAATCCAAGAGCAAAGGCCATCGGCTTCCTTATGTCCATGTATCAAAGGAGATTGGCTTCCAGCACCTTTGCCATGCGAAAGAGCTTGATAAACAGGGCAAATCGCCTTGAAGATGCCTTGAAGGATGCCTATAAACTGGCTAATGAAGCACCTCCATCAATTCCGGATGAAGAAGAATGGGAAGAGATGGAGGAGTATGAAAGAGAGAAGCTGGAGCAAATCTTGGAAGCGATGTCCCTGGTTCAGAATAAAGAACTGGTGAAGGCCGAGATTGCCGATCTACGGGCTTTTGCCAAGGAAGCAGAAGCAGTTGAACAAGCCAACCAGGAAGCAAAACTGGCAAAGCTTAGGTTCCTGCTCCAACAAGAGGGATTCTTTGAGCATAGAGATCGCCGTCTCTTGATCTTCACCGAGTTCAAGGATACCCTCTATTACTTGGAGGAAAAGCTCAAGTCCTGGGGCTTTGCGGTTGGCTGCATCCATGGCAGCATGAAACCAGGTTCTCGTAATGAGCCCGGGACCAGGCTTCACTCAGAGCAGATGTTCAGAGAAGGGCAGATCCAGATCCTGCTCGCTACAGAAGCTGCCGGAGAAGGCATCAATCTCCAAGTCTGTAACATCATGTTCAATTACGACATCCCATGGAACCCCAACCGTCTGGAACAGAGGATGGGACGTATCCACCGTTATGGACAGAAGAAGGATTGCCTGATCTTCAACTTCGTGGCTGAAAATACCATTGAGGGCATGGTTCTGAAGAAGCTGCTGGAAAAACTCCAAAATATCCGGGATGCATTGGATGATGATGCCGTATTCAATGTTGTAGGCGAGGTTATGCCTTCTGATCAGATTGAGCGCATATTAAGAGATTATTATGCAGGGAAGCTGGGAGATGCTGACCTGGAACTCAGGATTCTGCAAAACGTAGATGAAGACCGCTTCCGGGCAATCTGCCAGAATGCCTTGGAAGGACTGGCATCCAAGAAGCTGAATCTTAGCATGCTCATTGAGCGCAGAGCCCTCGCCCAGGAAAGAAGAGTAGTACCCGAGACCATCCACAGATTCATCAATGAAACTGCTAAAATTGCAAGTTTCACAATCAAGGATCATCCCAGCCTAGCACATAGCTTTGATCTTGGTAAAACTCCCGCGCATCTGAAGTCATACGAATCGGAGCGGGATTGGAAGTTACCTGCCCTGGCCAACCAATATCCCCGCTGCACTACAGACAGAACCACTTCAGAGAAACATAATCTGGAGTGGGTGACTCCCGGTCATCCTTTGTTTGAGGCTCTCAGACGCTTTACAGAGAGTAAGGCAAGAAAGGAGCTTGGCAGCGGTGCCGCCTACTACTCACTGCAACATTCAGAGCCAGTAAGGTTGGATTTTTACCGGGCCAGAATAGTGGATGGCTTGGGCATCGTAATCCATGAGCGCCTTTTCGTGGTAGAAATTGCTGAGTATAAAGAGCCGATCTTGCGAGAACCCACCATAATCGGAGATTTTATAGCTGCAGAATCAGAGATTGAACTGCCAGCAGTTGCATTCTCTGAGGAAGCCCTCAATTGGCTAAATGATAATGCCTTCATGCCTTTCCTGAATGAAATCAAAGCAGAACGGGAAGATGAGATAAAGCGGGTTGAGAAACACGTTGAACTTTCCCTAACGGAGATCATCGGTAAAGCAGATCAGGAAATCGGTAAGCTGGAGGATGAGATAAAACTAGGGGTCGCCGGAGCCGAAGGTCGCTTGGCAATAGCTGAAAACCACCAGGCCAATATGATCGCCCGCCGGGAGAAAAGAAGAAAAGAGCTTCAACAACAGAAGTCACTCACCTTGCAGGGCGTTGAACGTATCACCAGTATTGTGGTGCTTCCTCACCCCGAAGCCCAGTCCGATTCCTTGAAGAATCTGAAGCCAAATTATGAAACTGAGGCAATTGCCATGAAAGTGGTTATGGAATATGAAGAATCCCAAGGCAGAAAGGTCTTTGATGTACACGAGAAAAACTTGGGATACGATATCACCAGCCTTGATGTATCCTCTGGAGAACTGCGGCTTATTGAGGTCAAAGGGATTGGGGCTGAATCCGGCACCATTATCCTTACTCCTAACGAAAGAAGAGTTGCGGAAGATAGACCGGATTGTTTCTGGCTTTATGTGGTAACCAACTGCAACAGTGCGCCCCAACTTCAATCTCCAATACTAAACCCAGCACAGTATCAATGGAATGAAGTGAAGAAAGTACAGCATTATACGATAAGCACGGCGAAGATAGTCGAAGGTAATAGGAATGGCACTAGGATTTAAACAAAGAAATGCAATAAGGAAGCTTGCGGAGATACTTACCAATTTCTTGCCAGCGTCAGGTAATCCAATGTGGAAAGGACACGTTAATTTTGGTTCTGTAGCTACAAAACTCGGATTATCAGAATACTGGCATGGTGGAAGTAAGCTTCCTGCCATAATCTATCTGCTCGAAAACACATACGAGAGAAAAAGAAGTTGCTTTCAAAACTTGATAGAAGCAGTCGTATTAGAAGGGAAAACCTATAGAAACAACAAGGGTAATCCATTGTTAAGGAATGAGGTTGACGAACTGAATAAATGTCTGCTTGAGTTGGAGTTTAAGTTTCCCGATCTACATGATCCTAAGTTTCTGGAGTCTCTTGAAGATACTTTGTCCACAATCATTAAAACTGCTGTAGAAGGGTCAGTTGAGACAATATACCGACAACAGTTGTATGAACTTAAGACAGAATTTTATGATCTTTCTAAGCTTGACAATCGGCAGGATGCAGGATATAGATTAGAAAAATTATTGAGCAGATTGTTCGAAACTTCAGGGCTAAATTCACGCTCTCCCTTTAAGGTTTGTGGTGAGCAGATAGATGGATCTGTCGAGATAGATACTAACACATATCTAATTGAGGTTAAGTGGACAAAGAAACCCATAAACGAAAGTGACCTATTGGTTTTCAGAGGTAAGGTAGAGGGTAAAAGCAGTTTTACACGAGGGATGTTTTTATCGATTAACGGTTTTACCGAAGAAGCAATAACTGCAATTACGACTGGGAAACAACCAAACTTCTTTTTGCTAGACGGGTATGACCTAACTACGGTGCTAGAAGAGAAGTGCTCATTAGGTGAATTACTAAGACATAAAATCAGAAAGCTTGCCGAGGAAGGATCTGTCTATGTTAGGCTTCCTTAGAAAATCAAAAAATGGTGTAACTATTACTAGGTGGATTAGAAATGCCATGGTATAATAACCTATTAGATAATCAACGTGAAGCAGCCAGTTGCGATTGTGACAGAGTTGTGCTATTAGCGGGCCCTGGTACCGGGAAAACGCTAACGTTAACCAGGAGAGTCTGCTACTTATTAGAGGTGCAAAACGTTGACCCCAGGAACATTTGTGTAATTACGTTTTCCCGAGCTGCAGCAGCTGAACTAAGAACAAGAATTACCAAAGAATTGGGAGAAACATCGATACCCAAGACATCAACCCTCCATTCATTTGCTTTAAGTCAATTGCTTAGGTTAACAAAGTACAATAACAACTTACCTATGCCGATCAGGATTGCAGATGATTGGGAAGAAAGATACATAGTGCTTGAAGACCTGAAAAGGCAACTAAGTATTCCCAAGGTTTCTGATGTGAATGATCTGTTGAATCAAATGTCCTCTGACTGGCAAAGCCTTACAGCGGATGAGCAGGAATGGGAAAACCGTTTCCCAAATCCTCGATTCATTGGAGCCTGGCGAGAGCATCGGCAAGTTTACGCATACACACTAAGATCAGAATTAGTATACCAATTAAAACACACAATTCAGCAGAACCCACAAATAATTGACAATATTGGTTTCGGGTACCTCCTTGTTGACGAGTACCAAGACCTTAACAGGTGTGACCTTGCAGTTATTAAATTCCTCTCGGAGGCAGGTATTCGGCTTTTTGTTTCCGGAGATGACGACCAAAGTATATATGGGTTTCGCAAAGCTCATCCAATGGGAATCAGAAGGTTTACAGTAGATTACCAGCAATCTGAATCTAAGAATCTGAACATTTGTAAACGATGCGATCAGAACATACTAGACTTCAGCTTGTTCGTTGCAAGACAAGACCCCCTAAGGCTTGATAAAGTTATCGTATCTGACAGCACGAGAACAGCAGACATCCGTGTGCTGAGATTTGATAATCAAATCTCTGAAGCGGAGGGTATCTCACGGTTATGTAGTTACTTAATTAATCACGAAGGCATACAAGCGCATGACATACTAATCCTGCTAAGATCTAACAAGAATAATTGTTTTTCAAACATCATTGCTAATAGTCTTCTTGATCATGGCATATCCGTAAAAACCCAGGAAACGGAATCAAGCGTCTTTGATGATACAGGGGGACGTAGGCTATTATCTTACCTGAGGCTTATCGTTAACCCAACAGATGAGCTTTCAATGAGATCTATAATACAAACAACCCAAGGTATAGGTGCAGGTGCAATTGATGCTATCTATCGCATATGCCAAGAGAGAAATGTTAGATTTTGCCAATCCTTGGTTTTGATAGCCCAACAACCATCAATACTAACGAGGTGGGGAAATAGAATCAAGCTTGCGTTTGAAAGTATACATGTGAATCTAGCTCGATATAATCAACTATATGATCCTTCATGTATTACAACCGCCGAACTTCAAAATCTGATTTCAATCATTTGTATCGATCTTGACCTGCAGGAGACTGAGCAAGTTCAAATCTTGAACTGGTTTCAAAACTATATTGACGCTTCTGATGATGATTTATTAAGGATAGACGATATCTTAAGGGAAAAAGACACCTCACTCGAGAATGCCGAAGTCGTCTTTGAAAAAGGCAAGGTTCATATAATGTCAATGCATAAAGCTAAAGGCCTGACCGCCGAAGCAGTTATAATACCAGCATGCGAAGATGAGCATATACCTGGACGGAATACTGAAATTGAATCCATGAAAGAAGAAATGCGCTTATTGTACGTATCTTTGACGCGCGCAAAGCATTATTTATACCTGACCTATTGTAATAGGAGAACTGATAGCCAATGTTATGCAGGTAGTAATTTAGGTCGGACTCAACGAACTTTATCACGGTTTCTTGCAGATGCTCCTGTCTCACCTACTGACGGTACACAATTCACAAGGAGTTTACCTAATTAATATGATTCAAAAAGAATGTAAACGACTCGCAGAAGTAGATTTTCCGATTGCCGCAGTTTCAAAACACGCTGTCCGAGAGAAGTCTATCCATCATGGTCATCCCAGTACTCTCCATCTTTGGTGGGCAAGGCGTCCTCTTGCTTCGAGCCGGGCGATGCTCATGGCTCTACTATTGCCAGATCCTTGTGATCCCTACTGCCCCGGTGCCTTCAAAGAAAAAGCCAGGAAATTACTTCCTTCTTTGTGTGGGACCATCGGTGAAACCGACTATGATCTGCAACGTAAGCTACTGCATTTCATAGCTGATTTTGCCAACTGGGATAACGCGCATAGAAAGGAATACCTGGAACTTAGCAGGGCTTTGATCAAAGCAGCCCATCCGGAGGAAACACCTTTGGTGGTAGATCCCTTTGCCGGAGGAGGCAGCATACCTTTGGAAGCACTCAGAATCGGCTGCGATGCTTTTGCAAGTGACTTGAATCCGGTTGCCTGCCTGATCCTGAAAGTAATGCTTGAAGACATCCCCAAAAGCGGTCCTGAGTTGATAGATGAACTAAAGACCGTTGGAGACAGAATTATCAAACATGCAAAAGAAGAGCTTAGCAAATACTATCCCGATGATCCTGACGGCTCAAAACCGGTTGCCTATATCTGGGCAAGAACCGTACGCTGTGAATCTCCCGACTGCGGAGCAGAAATCCCTCTAATGCGCAGTTTCTGGCTATGCAATAAGGCAAAAAAGAAAGTAGCTTTGAAGCCAATAGTTAAGCGAATGGATGGAGATGCCCCATCCGTTGATTTTGAGATCTTTGAGCCAAAAAAGGAAAGCGAAGTACATGGACCTACAGTTGCTCGCGCCAAAGCTACTTGCCTTTGCTGCGGATCGGTTCTTCCTCCTGATCGGGTTCGATCTCAGCTAGCCAATCAAAATGGTGGTGCTGATGTAATCTTTAACGATAAAGGTGAGCGATCCGGTGGCGCAAGACTCTTAGCGGTAATTACTATTAAGGAAAATTCAATCGGAAAGAATTATAGAATCTCGCAACATAAAGATTACAACGTGTTGATAAAAGCCCAAGATTCAATAATGGCTATTTATAATCAGTGGAACGATAGTGGAAAAGGTGATGTTTGCCCCATTCCTTTCGAAGCTACTCCTAAAGGGGGTGGATCTGGCGCTGGAAGAGCCTTTTCTATTCATAGTTATGGGATTCTAAGATATAAAAACCTTTTTTCAAATAGACAATTACTAAGTTTGCTCACAGTTCGTAAGTTGATTGAAGCCGAGAATAGTGCAATCATACCTGATATGTTAGCTCTTTCTTTTACAAAAGGAGCGGATGGTAATAATGCACTTTGTAGATGGATGCCAGGATACGAGAGTCCTGTGAATCTCTTCTCTAGACAAGCCATTCCAATAGTGTGGGATTTTTGTGAGTCATCACCAGAGTCAAGATCTAGGGGCGTTTTTCTTTCTTCTCTTGATAGTCTGATTGAAATAATAAAGAACTACTCGTCAGATAAGTCTGGACAGGTGCAACAAGCCGATGCTTGTTGCTCGCCTCTACCATCTGATTCTGCTGACTTGTTCTTTACCGATCCGCCGTACTATGATGCCATTCCGTACTCTGATTTATCAGACTTCTTCTTTGTTTGGTTAAAGAGACTTTTGCCCAATCATCCTCTCCTAAAAGACCCTTATAACACATCAAATGATCTCACACCAAAGGATAGAGAAATTGTCCAAGATGAAACTCGATCATACGATAATCACGTAAAAAACCGAGAGTTCTTTGAGAATATGATGGCAAAAGCTTTTGCAGAAGGCAGAAAAACACTTGCCGACCACGGTATAGGTTCAATAGTCTTTGCTCATAAATCCACGGAAGGATGGGAAGCACTACTCAATGGTATTACCAAAGGTGGATGGACTGTTACTGGTTCCTGGCCTATCGCAACAGAAATGGGAACTAGGCTAAGAGCCAGAGAATCTGCTGCACTCGCTACCAGCATACATCTTGTATGCCGTCCGCGACCAGACAATGCTGGGGTTGGAGATTGGTCTCATGTTCTGCAAGAGCTCCCTCAAAAGGTAGGTAAATGGATTGACCGTTTAGAAGCAGAGGGAGTGAGAGGGGCAGATCTGGTTTTCTCCTGCATAGGTCCTGCCTTGGAGATCTTCAGCCGTTACCGCAGGGTGGAAACTGCAGAAGGACAAGAAATAAGTATCGGTACCTATCTGGAAAAAGTGTGGGAAGTGGTAGGCAGGATAGCTCTTGAGCAAGTGCTGGGATCGGAAGAATCAATGGCAAGAAATGGCGCTACCGGAGCATTGGAAGAGGATGCCCGGCTTACTGCCCTATTCCTCTGGACGCTACAATCCTCTGATACCACATCTACTTCCACAAACGAAGAGATGGATGACGAATCAGAAGATGATGAGGACACTCCCAAGAAGGCTAAAGCCAAAGCCGGATTTTCTCTGGTCTATGATGTTGCCAGGCGCTTTGCGCAACCCCTGGGGATAGACTTGACTAAATGGGATAAACGAATCATAGACATCGATAAAGGCAGTGTGCGGCTGATCCCCGTATGGGAAAGGGCAGGTACGCTGTTTGGCAGCGATAAGGTTTCGCGGGTCGATGCAACATTTGACGTCAAAGAACAGCTTGAGATATTTGAAGAATATGCTTCAAAGCCACTGCCTAAGATCAAGGGCAAAAAAGTGAAACTATCGGGAGCTGAAGAAGCTCAACCGATCATGGTCACTACTCTGGACAAGGTACATGCGGCCATGCTCTTGCAAGACAATGGACAGACCAATGCCCTCAGGGCTTTGATTAAAAGTGAGATGGAGCGGGGACAGGATTTCCTACGCCTGGCTAACTCATTATCAGCCCTTTACCCCAAGGGCTGTGATGAAAAGAGATTGGTCGATGCGATGCTCTTGAGCGTTAGGGGCATAACCAAGTAATATGCTGATAATCAAATCACTAACTTGCTTTTCGCTCATTAACATTTATAATGTTAGTGATGCAAAATCGTGTTAATGAGAGGATACCATGGATGATTTGACACTAAAGACCAAAAGATATCTGGAAGATACCCTGGATGTGAGAGCGGAGATTCGCTCAATTGATCTATCTGCACAACTACCTTACTTCTACTCGGAACATTATCGATTTTACGATCTTGATTTAAACGGGGTAAGCTACCTATTATGCGAGGGGAGGGATATCCTTGTGGCGAAACAGGTACGCACTCAGTTAACTGAGTTGGAAAGCCGGATAGGCAGGCAATCAATTTACTTGAATACTGAAATCAACGCCAATCTCAGACGTTCGCTGGTCGAGAATCGGGTGTCGTTCATTGTCCCCAATAATCAGATCTACCTCCCCAAACTTGGGATTGTGTTCAATGAGCGTTATCGTAAAAACTTCAAGGCCACAGATCGCCTTAGCCCTGCCGCTCAAGTGATTCTGTTGCGAGCCATACTAAATCATGAGTATGACATGGTCACAGCTTCAGAATACGCAAAGAGGCTCAAATACACAGTTATGAGCGTATCAAGAGCATTTGCTGAACTGCAGGAGTATGGAATAGTTTCCAGGGAAGAGAATTGGAAGGAAAAGCCTTTTATGTGGCTTTTCAAAGGTAGAGAATTGTGGGATAAAGCCCTTCCATTCTTGATCAATCCTGTGCGTAGATCTATGTGGATTATGGATAATGGTCGATTACCTTACTGCTTGGCAGGGATATCAGCTCTTTCCAGATATAGCATGATCAATGAAGATGATTTCAATACGTATGCTACTATTAGTAGTATCGCACAGAACAACTTGGACATAGTAGAGATAAGTCAAGATAGTCGACCAGCTGATAATGTTACTAAGATGCAAATCTGGAAATACAACCCTAAACTAATCTCAAGCGAAGACTGTGTTGATCGACTATCATTGTATCTGAGCATGAGAGACAGCAAAGATGAAAGAATTCAGATATCTTTGGATGAGATGATGGCTGGTATAAGATGGTAAGAGGGCTGGCAACATTTAAGAACCATTTTGCTGAATATAGTGATCAATACGTTCTGATCGGCGGAGCAGCCAGCGCAGAGCTGATGGAGCAGTCCGGTCTTCCTTTTAGAGGAACTCGAGACTTGGATGTCGTCCTTATTGTTGAGGCAATGACAAATGAATTTGTGCGGGCTTTTTGGGACTTTATCGAGAATGGCAGGTATGATGTTAGGTCTCACAGTCAAAGTGAGAGAAAGTATTATCGATTCGAGAACCCTGAAGACGAAATCTATCCAGCGTGCCTTGAGTTGTTTTCCAGGATTCCTGATAACATCAGATTTGAAGGTCATGGGCGTTTTACGCCAATACCTTTAGACGATGATCTATCATCTCTCTCTGCCATACTGCTTGATGATAACTATTATCCTTTGATTTTGAATGGAAGAGATGATTTAGATGGATTGTCTTGCCTAAAGGTAGAATACATCATTATCCTCAAAGCCAAGGCATGGTTGGATTTGCATCAACGGAAAGCAGACTCGAGAAAAGTCAACAGACAGAAAAACGATGTTATCCGCCTATTTCCCCTGCTCAATCCTAGCATGAGGATTGATATTCCGGAAGCGATCCAAGACGACCTTAAAGAGTATTTGAAAGCTATAGCAGAAGTTAAAACCATACACTGGAAAGACCTAGGAATCAGCCAATTCGGTATCACAGAA
>JARRCD010000057.1 GCA_029982875.1 Candidatus Cloacimonadota bacterium
TAGAAGGTTGAGAGGGTTTAGTGCCATCGGCGCTTAAAGATAACGCATAACGCATAACGGATAACGCATAACGCATAACGCATAACGCATAACGCATAACGCATAACCAATAACGGATAACAGATAACCCCTCCCTATAAAATCTGTGAAATCCGTGTAATCTGTGTGAGACCCTCGCTGTGTGCATACCGCATAACTCCCGTTATTTTTTCTTGACGGAAACCGGCGGTCTCCAAAACTTGTTGCAAATGATTCTCATAATAAGGAAGTCCTGATGCAAGAACATGAAGCTCAGTTTCGCAACTACCTGAAAAACCGCGGGCTTAAACTTACCCGCAGCAGAGCCCTGATCCTCAATGCAGCCTTTACCATGCACGAGCACTTCGATGCGGAAAAGCTGCATGACCTGGTGAAGCATGCCAATATCTCTTTGGCCACTGTATATCGCACCTTGCCGCTTTTGGTTAATGCCGGCTTGATCCAACTGGCTGTACACAGCGGAAGACGCGACCGTTTTGAACACATCCTGGGGCATCCTCAGCATGTACATTGGCTGTGTGAAAACTGCAAAGCGGTGATGGAGACCGACCTCTCCTCCCTGCTTCCTGCACTTGAGAATGAAGCCAAGGCTTTGAAGTTTGATATAAGCCAGATTAGTTTGAGCATCAAAGGATTATGCTGGAAATGTAAAGCGGATGTTAATGAGTCTCAATAAAAGACCTGTCATCGCTCTCGCCGGGAATCCCAACGTTGGCAAAACTACCCTGTTTAATGCCCTGACCGGAGCCCGACAGACCGTGGGCAACTGGCCGGGCGTAACTGTTGAGCACAAAAGTGGCGTCTATACTCACGATAAAGTGGATTATGAAGTTATAGATTTACCCGGCATCTACTCGCTCTCGGGTGGCACTCCGGATGAACTGGTTGCCCGAAACTTCATTCTCAACGAAAAGCCTGATCTCATCATCAATATCGTAGATGCATCCAATCTGGTGCGGAATCTATATCTCACTGTTCAATTGATGGAGCTGGGCGCACCTTTGTTGATGTGTCTTTCGATGACTGATATTGCCACCAGGAATGGTCTTAAGATCGAGCTTGAGCATCTCAGCACCCATCTGGGCTTTGACGTGGTAGCGGTAGTGCTAAATAAACGCTTCGATCCCCGAACTCTCAAAGAGCAGATTGTGAAAAACCTGAAGCATCCACCTGTGCCCACCCAGATTTCTTATGATGAGATCGTGGAACAGCACCTCGAGATAATCTGGCGGGATATTCTCAAACAGAACAACCTTGTAGAAGAGTCGCCTGCAAGACCTTTAGCTCAGGACATATACAAGCAGTTACAAAAAACGCGGTGGCAGGCTTTGAAGCTGATTGAAAGAGATCCCGAATACCGCAGTTTACTCAGCGAGGAGCAGGCTCTGGCGGTAGATAAGGAAGTGCACAGCATTGAAAAGCATCGGGGTCAGGCCGCTTCAAATGTGATTGCCGATGATCGTTATGGTTTTATCCGCGGGCTGGTGAAGGATGTGGTCAAGCGCCAGCGTCCCGAGGGCAGGACCTTCTCGGATGCTGTAGATAAGGTGCTGCTTTCAGGGTATTTGGGGCTTCCCATCTTCTTTGTTGTGATGTATCTGGTATTTCTCCTCGCGGTAAGAGCCAGCGCTCCCTTTATCGGTTGGATTGAGGCCGGCTTATCCTGGCTCTTTATCGGGCAAGTGGGTGCTTTGCTGGAAGTGCTCTCTGCTCCCGCTGGGCTGACTTTCTTCTTCAGTGAGGCGCTCGGCAGGGGCATAGCCACAATTGGCACCTTCATCCCACCCATCTTCTTTATCTATATCAGCTTATCAATCTTGGAAGATAGTGGTTACATGGCGCGGGCTGCCTTTATAGCGGATAAATTTATGCGCCGGATCGGTTTACCCGGCAAAGCCTTTATCCCGCTCTTGGTGGGCTTTGGGTGCACCGTGCCCGCCATAATGGCAACCCGAACTCTGGAAAATCCCAGAGACCGAGTCTTTGCCTCTCTGCTCACACCCTTCATGAGTTGTGGTGCCAAGCTTCCGGTATATACCTTTTTGGCCATGATCTTCTTCCCTCAGCGGGCAGACATTGTAATCTTCGGTTTATATATGTTTGGCATCATTATGGCTCTTTTCACTGGCCTGATGTTAAAAAAGACAGTATTTAAGTCTGAACCGGGGAACTTTGTGATGGAGCTGCCCAATTACCATGTTCCCACTTTCAACGGCATTATGCTGCACACTTGGTTTCGCATCAAGGATTTCATCTTCAGAGCAGGCAGGACCATCCTTCTCGCGATCATCATCATCAACCTGCTCAGCATTGTGATGTTACCGAATGTCTTTGGTGACCGGGCAGAGAAGGTGAGTGTGCTGGAATTGGGTGGACGTGCCATCACTCCGCTTTTGGAGCCGATGGGAGTCAAGCGTGATAATTGGCCTGCTTCGGTATCCCTGATCACGGGTCTCTTTGCCAAAGAAGCCATCGTGGGCACGATGCAGAGTCTGTATTCCGGTGCGGAGTTTAGCATGGAAATAGAGGAGGAGGGAGCATCGGCAGGACTCTCGGCCAATCTGCAATCCGCTTTTGGCAGTTGGAAAGCAGCGCTGGCCTATCTCCTCTTTGTGGTGTTATACTCTCCCTGCGTGGCGGCTTTGGCCATGCTCTTCAATGAACATGGAGCCGGCTGGACTATATTTACTTTTATCTATTTGAATATCTTGGCGTGGATCATCGCCACGATCTTTTACCAGATTGCTGCCTTCAATTCCGCTTCGCCATATTGGCTGGGCACGGGATTGGCATTTATCATGATTATATATTGGAATTTAAAGACTATAGGAAAAAGAAATGAATCAAAGACGTAGAATGGGGCAGTGGGGCCGACGTTTATTTCAGAGGAAACGGCGTTTTGAATGCCACCTGGGCGAGTGCTTGCCCATGAGTGATCTCGAACCAGGCACACAGGCAACAGTATATTGCAACAACGATCTCAGGACTATCGAGCGAGGGATCTATCGGGGTGCCAAGATAACCATCTTTCGTAATGAGCCGGAAGAGCCCAATCTCATCGTGGCAGTAGGAGATTCCCGCTATGTTCTGGATCGCCGGGTGGCAAAAGACATCGGGGTAAGAGTGGATTGAGCTTTATATGATGACAAAAACTTGGATCTATAAAAGAGGCAAGAGAGAGCTCTCTTGCCTCTGAATCTTTGCTTATCTATACTATTCTTCTTCTTTGTTTTGGAGGGCAGATGCTTCCGGAGTCATTACTACCGTCAGCAGATTTTTATCGAACTGGAAATACTGTTTTGCCGCTTTGGTGATCAATTTCTTATCGATCTTGGCGATTCGGGAAGGATTGTCCAAAAAGGCATCCATTGCTTCATTGTCCAGGACGGCATCGATCATTTGAGTTCGCCAGTAGCTATTTTTTGAGATATTCTCTTCATACTGTTTGGTCATTACAGCCTTACTGGATTCCACATAACGTTCTTCAAATTCACCTGCCCGGACGCTATCCACGGTGGCCATGATAGCCGCATTTAATTCATCAACCCGATCCGGAGAGCAGGTCATAAAGATAGTAATGTTACAATGCTCTTGCGGATGCCTTTCGATTTCTGGCCAGGACGTTACTACATAGACTCCGCTGAGTTCCTCACGGATGTTTTCCCTGAGTTTTTCATTGAGGACGTTTATGGCTGCATTCAGAGCCACCTTATTCTCGTGGTTTAGCTTGAACGCTGACGTCGTCATATGGGCTACATAGGCACTTTCATTGCTTCCTTTTTGGAATCTCACCTCACGTTTCCCTTTGATGGGCATGATGCCTTTGTCCACGATCTTATCTTGACGCTGGCTGACCGGTAGATTAGCAAGATAGACCTTGACATATTCCTCCAACAGCTCTTCATCAAAATTACCCACAAAGAAGAAGCTGAAATCCGAGAAATCGGCAAAGCGATCCCTGTAAACCTCCATCATATTCCTTAGCTCAAGCTCATTTAAGTGCTCTTCTTTCAATCTTTCCTTGAGTGGATGATGATTGTAGCTGATAGCGGTTAAAGAATCAAAGAAGACAACCTGAGGATTGAGATTCTGGTTTTCGAGGAATGGTTTGAGCTGATTCACCATAGAGATGAGACTGCTCTGCTCGAAGCGGGGATTTGTGCCATACTGATAGATCAATTGGAACATAGTTTCCAAATCCCGTGGTGAGGCAGAGCCGCTGAAGCCTTCATAATAGGTACTTACGTACAGGTTTACATGGGCAATTTTACCTGTCAAGAGGCGAGTCATGGCATTCCGGTCAAAATCCCCCACGCCGCTATTATTCAGATAGGTATTCAAAAGCTGAGCTGCTATCGCACCACTTTGATCATAGCGAGAATATCCCCCCGGGCTTTGTGCGCTAAAGAGAATCTCATCTGCCTTAAAATCGGTCTTCTTGCTATAGACCTTGATTCCATTGGAGAGAGTTAATTCCTTCACCCCGCTTTGGGGATAGCTCTTACGTTTGGTGATCTGTCCCGAAGCGGGAATCTCTGCCATTAGAGGCTCCAAAACCTCCGTATCCTCATACGCTGCGATGTCCAGGTCTTGCACTTCGCCATAGACGGCTATAAGCTCTTCTTCAGTAGGATGTTTCGCACCTTCTTTATCTGTGGATGCATAGCTGATAGTAAGGTTTTCTGCAGTGATCAAATCATCAATCACGGCATTTACATTTTGCAATGAAATGCTATTGATAAATTGGTTGGTCAGATTCAGGTTTTGCTCTGCACTCAGGATGGTGTTGCCCGTGATCAAAGAACTCAGGATACTCCAGACAACAGCATTGGAATCGCGGGTATCGCTTTCTTCTACATTTTTCTCCAGATTGCGGATCAAGCGGGTCTTGGCCCGAGCCAGTTCGCTTTCCGTAAAGCCATAACGGCGAACACGTTCTGCTTCTATCAGCAGTGCCCGCAAAGCTTCGCGGTTTCGGCCTTCAGCCGCATAAGCCATCAGCTCTGTAGCACTAAATCCCTTCATCATGGTGCCACTGCTGGCATAAGCAAAGCTAAACGGTGGGTCTTCGGCCTGGAGCAATTCTTCCAAACGAGCATTGAGCATGGTAAAAAATAGTCGCTCATGCAAGGCGCGATAATAATCTCCCACAGTTTTATAATCACTGGTTTCCCTACTCCAGGATGCGGTAACATTTGAATATGGATATTCGGGATCTACGGCAACCACAGCCCGAGGTTCAGGATGGTGCGGGATTTCGAAAATCTCGCGGGGACGGGGGTTGTCATGAGCCGGGATATCGCCAAAATATTCTTCCACCAGGCTAATCGCCATCTCCGGATCCAAATCACCGACCACTACTACACTCTGAAGATCAGGACGATACCAATCCTCATAGAATCGCACTATCTGGTCTCGCTCAAATGTGCTGAGCAGATCGTAGCTACCTATTGGCGTGCGCGTTGCATAGCGACTCCCTGCAAATCTAACCTTAAAAATCTGCTCACTAACGCGGCTCTGAGCGTTTTGTCCCATGCGCCATTCTTCGATGATCACACCTCGCTCTTTTTCAAGTTCAGCAGGATCAAAACTCACCTGATTGGCCATTTCGGAGAGAATCATAAATCCCTTTTCCAGTTGCTCTTGGTCATTTGTGGGAATCTTGAGCTGATACATGGTAAAGTCATAACTGGTTCCCGCATTTAAGCCATTGGCATAACCCATCCCGATGGAGGATAAATACTCCACAATCTCACTTCTCGCAAAATTTGTAGTGCCATTGAAGGCCATGTGCTCAGTAAAGTGTGCCAATCCGAGCTGATCTTCATCTTCCAAAATACTCCCGGCATCTACATAAAGGCGGAGCTCCGCGATATTGGCCGGCCGGGAATTTTGTAATACATAATAGGTGATCCCATTTCCCAAGGTCCCGAAATGAATATCGGGGTCGCTGGGAAGCGGTATCTCAGCGAGTTCTGGCGGTAACTGGGCAGCTAACAGACTAAATGCCATAGCCATCAGACAGAACCATAAAAGCTTAATTTTCATCTATCTCTCCTATCTTGAATTGATCCTATTTATTTCTTCGTGCCTATCTTATTCTACCTCAACTACCCATTGCTGATCGTTTGCCAAGACCGTTTCACTATTTCCATACTCTATGGGCTCTGTAGCATTCTCAAACCAGATCTCAACCTTATAGTAAAAGGGATCATCAAAGGTGGCATATTTCACACGCTTTGAAATAGATTCCCCGCTCTGGATGTTATTTATTACTGCTACATTTTGGTAATATGCAGGCTTAATCATCTTGATAATTGCTTGTGTTATAATTTCATCACTGTTATTTACTATCTTGATCGAAGCACGATTGGGATCCAAAAAAGCATTTGTCGTTTTCCCAGCTTTCACCGTGATCTCTGTGCTATCGACAAAGACTCCTGCATCCCGATCATACAAAGAAAAAGTTTCGCCCACTATCCAAACGGGAATCTTGCGCTTTACTTCTCCCGTGAGAAAGCTCTGGGTATCTGTATCGATCTTGAAGACATGACTTTGACCTTCTGGGATGCTAACGATTTCCGCATGGTCTACAGAAGTATTTACTGGGTATGAAGTGCGGTTTACCATATTTAACTCTGCGCCCGATTCACAAGCACTTAGAATCAAGAGGAGCAAGCCCATGAGAATGTAATAAATGGCTTTCTTCATTTTGGTAACCTCGCTTTTACTTTTTTTTCAGGATACTGACCTACTGATAGTTGTCAAGTAAAATAAACTTTCACCGCCGCTGGCCTGCACTACTAAGCTCGCACATCCTAAGCAACTTGCATTCCCGACAATCGCAAAACTCATCTGCAGTTTAAATCACCCCTACCCATATCACTCCATCTCCCAATAGGATAGCTTGAGCATTGCGCCTGCGAGGCGTAATGGTGGCGTAATAGTGGAGTATTATAAGGGGGGGAGGTCGGTACCTTGGATCAGCGAGGAACATGATGGACTGATCACGTCGATAGAGGAGTTTTTCCCCTGGGCAGCTAAGGCAACGCGGTATCGTCCCCTGGATACGAAAGGCCCAGAGCAAAGTGTCCAAGACTGATCTGCTGTGACTGCTGCCGCTAATAAAAGACTTGGTAGCCTCCAGAACAAAGGAGTCGTTTGCATGGGCTTGGAAAAAGCTTAAGAGGATTGCCCAATCTAAGGGCAAAGACAATCTATTGGATTGGCTGAATAGCACTTAGCCTGAGATATCGGCCTATCTTGATTGCCCTGCGGCACCTTGGAGCTGAATCAAGTGTACAAACTCCCTGCAGCGTTTAAATGAAGAGCTCAGACGCCGAGAGAAATGCATCCGCATCTTCCCGGATGAAAAGAATTGCCTACGCTGGTTTGGTGCCATCCGGCAAGGCTATTCGGAAGACTGGATTAGCGGGAAACTGTATCTTTCGGAGCCCATGGAAAAGATCAGGGAAACCCTGAACAAGCCAATACCCTTTGAGGCAAGACGCGACGGGCTGGAGCCCATCGCAGCAAGAAATTATTATGAAAAAGAACTTGACTCTGATAAACAAGAAGAAAACAATGCACTTGGTCGTTTGGCCTTACATAGATTGTGAGTAACGAGGGATATCAGATGCCCTCAAATAACCAGAGAAACAATGAGTTGGAATTTACACCAACATTTGAGACTCAACAACTGCTCACTGATCAACATTGTTGCTATAAAGTGGATAAGAATCTTTATAATATTATAACAGATAGTAAGAATACACCCGGAATATTTATCTGGGCACAGTTGTAAAACTCAAGATTATAGTTAGTTCGTAGCTATAATTCTATAGAATCTTTTATCCGAAGAATCCGTTATTGACCATGTAGTATTTGAGGTATTTCCTACTTGTATAAATACCCCCGTAGCATTTGTGGAAGATTCTATCCGATAGCTGGTTGCCCCAGAAACTGAGTTCCATGAAATATAGACCATGTTCCCAATTCTGATTATCTGAGCATTTACCGGCGCTGCTAACACTCCGGGATTTGATTGGATCGAAAAGTAGGGACTGTCAGCATACAATGAAGGTGTATCGATACTTATAACACGAATCCTGTAGTTGGTCGCATTGGTCAAAGTCGTTGGAACATCCCAATACAATACTTCTTCGCTAGCTGATATTGATCCACTTGGGGTACTCAGAATTGTTGATGAAGTTCCTCTATGCAGCTGAACTCGAACGTTACCAGGTATTAAGTTCTGAGTCCATCTTATAGCATAACTTTGACCTTTATACCACACTTCTCCTCCATCAGGAGACGAAACTGTTAGGGAAGGAGGTTGATTGATAGTGAAATAGTTATCGCCAAAATCGTATACGTTTTGATTCTCATTGCTTGTGATTTTTACTCTGTAATCACTTGCTTGTGATATGGTCTCAGGAATTGACCAGTTATAGTGACCCTGATTTAAGGATGTTGAACTGGAAATAGTCAGTATGTGGGTATTGTATGGTCCTTTCACTAAGCTAATGGTAACGCTTCCTCCAAGGCTGGCTGCACTCCATGTAATCTGTTGACTAGTGTTTACTTGCCAACTGATATCTGCAGTATTTGGTGCTGTAACTTTGATGTAAGAAGTTACTACTGATATACTATTCGAATAAGGACTGGAAATGCTGCCATTAAGAGCTCTAACCCTGTAATAATAGGTTAAACCGCTATGCAATCCAGTAACAAGTTCATTTGTTCCAGAAACTGGTTTATTGTGATAACCAATAACGTAACTACTAAAACTCTCATTCCTTGAGACATCCAACAAATAGCTAGTTGCTCCGAGGCTTGCTTCCCAGTTAGCCTGAAAACTTGTTTGAGTAATGTCAGTGGCTAATATCGCTATGGGGGAAGATTGTGAAACAATATAGGGTATTGCATACAGCTTCTTTCTGTTAGGATCGTTCTGAGATTGAATTACAAAATGCATCTCTCCTTCAGATCCAGCAGGCAACTCAGCTGTATTGAGATAGAAATGTGATTCATGATTCATATTCGGATCAATTGAAACAGTCGTATGTAAATAGCTATTGGAAGGATATGATAGTATGCTAAAGGAGTCGCTGTCGCTCCCTAGGTTTGTAATACTGAAAGTAAACATTGTGTTGTATCCATAACTAACCTCTAGAGCAGCAGAACTAGTCATGAAATCATAAGATGCATATTGACTCGTAGCAATAGGCAATTTAAACTTCATCTTATCCAAAACAGAAGAGGTGTTGCTATCAACAAGCTCCAGCACAAGGTCGTATATACCCTCCCCTATTAATGAGGACGCCTCAAATGAAATTCCACCTTCAGAGGATACAGTATTCGTATACTCTGAAGCTTTCAAATAATCACGTTCTTGAGTAAGCATGAACTCTGATCCATGATATTCCTCTATTAGTATTTCATTGAGATACACTTTGGCTCGCAAAAAGAATGGAGCATACTGAGGTGCTGAATATGATAACACTTCAGGCTCTATATAAATAACATCAGCAAGAGTAACTTTTCTTTGAAAAATATCATCAATTGGATGCCATGATGGCGCTTGTGAATCAATTTGCTTATAGAAGTATCCATACTCATTCTCAGTTCCATCTACATCAAATCCAAGTTTATGTATAGCATTACCATACTTGTTTAGGGCACAATATGTGTCAAATGTGCTATTAACATCATCGAGGCTATATTCCATGTTGAAGCATACATTGTTTACAGTTGTTGTTTGAGAAGCCTCGACATAAAAGTAGGTGGCTAAAACTGAGATTGGCGTAACAGCTTCATAGTAGTTAAGAAAATTATCCCATTCATAAAATTGATTAGCATAATGGGAGCTAGCAGGGTCATTAACCCAAACACCATAGGGACTAATGCCTGTTATAACTCTTCCATGCCCGCTACCTCCCCACATGATTGGTTTTCCTGACGATATGATTTCTATAGTTTTATTTTTGATAGCATTTCTTGTCCATACATGACCGGTCACCCAATTAAAGTTATCTAAATCCGATTGTTCCAATTCACTTACAAGATTATAATTGTTCAAATTGTCTACCTCGGTACCTTCATTGGCTGATTGGTCCAGTATTGCTGCTAGGTTCCACTGTTTCGATTTTTCCATTACACCCGTAAATTTGGAAAGCATTGATAACGACGCAATTCCACACCATAGTTCTCTAATTTGCCTATAATATGGCACAGATAACTGAATCATTGGAATAGTGCTATATTCTGTACTCAAGGATACAATATTTGAATTTATGCTAGGACCTGCTGAGTTAACAGCTCTTACTCGATAAAAGTAATCTGTTCCAGCGATAAGCCCTGATAGAGTATGATTTGTTCCTGAAACGCTATATCCATTGTATCCATTAACAAAAGAATCAAAATTGATACTCATAGACACATCAAGAGAATAACTGGTAGCATTTGGCACTGAATTCCACCTTGCACGGAACCCATCCATAGTAATATTGTCTGCTTCTAGTGCAATAGGTGGATCAGGAATTCCAATAACAGAAATAGTTGAAGGGCTTACCCCAAGATTATTATTCTCATTAGACTCATCCATACCCTCGGTAGCATCGACAAACACATAAACATACCATGGTCCTGAGTGGGTCCCTTGGGGTACCAATATATTCTTTACCAAATCAACATTTGTTGTTGCAGGTACCGGATTCTCGACAGTTTGATCGACAAGGATATCATCATCATCCCCAAATGTAATATTATCTGATATAAAGAACTTTGTCAAACAGAATCCGCTTCCTCCTAAACCTAAGTTTCTCAATCGGTATGATAGATCAAAATCTTCACCAACAATGACTGAGCTTTGTACAATACTAATGTTGTCAACTGTTAGATCAGGAAGAGCAGCTAGACCTGTACCTTGTAATATTGCAGTAGCAAGGAAAGTACTTCCAACTCTTGCTTCCAAATAGTCTGTTTTATACCCGGTTGATTGAGGCTCAAACCTAACGTAAACACTCCTTGAGGAACCAGGGTTTAGAGTGTATGAACCTTCCCCTGATGTAATCTCGAAATCGTCACCATCATACAGCTCAAACGACACTGTACAAGATGAACCACCAGTATTTGTAAATGTAAATTGATGAGTTGAGGAATTATCGCCTACGTGTACATCACCAAAATCATATGTCGAAGGTGAAACTTCTATTACCCAAGGATTGACGATACTAAAGGAATCTGACGGTCCTGCTACATTGTTATCTTCATTTGATTCTTCTATAATGCCTGAGCCGTCGACTTTGACATAAAGATAACGTGTACCATTAGAAGTGCCTTGAGGTATGTAAAAATTACATTCTCTGTCTATGTAAGCATCCGCTGTTATGGAATCCTCAGTATAATAACCAAGTTGAAAATCATCTGCATCACCAAAATCTTGATCAGTTGATAGATAAAAGTATGTTCTTGCCGATCCAGCTGAGGCATTTCCAATGTTTCGATAGCGATAGTCAATCTCAATGATTTCTCCAGGTTGTACTGAGCTTGGGGAAACGTTAAGGTTGTTAATTGTTAGATCGGGAAGAGTAGCTTGAACTGTTACCGTTACGTATTCTAGGTTGTTATCCTCTTCGGATTCATTTGGCTCTTCATCCCTATAATCTGCATAGAAAACTAAGTAGTATGTGCCGGGATTTGTTGTGGATGGTACATTAAAGCTGAAACTCTCATCCGAATATTCTCCTGGATCTAAATCACCATAACTGTCGTACCCAATTAGATTCTCAAGATCATTTAAATTACTTGGATAATCATCCTCCCAATAATAACCTACTCTATCTCCATTAGCTATTGCATTCCCTGTATTTTTTACCCTGCAATTAATTGATAGTTGATCTCCTTGCACCACAATAACTGAAGAGCTATAGTTATTCACGTAATAATTCTGAATTTCCAAATCGGGTTGGCCGGGCGGTATTATATTGACATATACGTAATATGAATGGAAGCCTATACAATCATAAGGCCCACTGTCAGGTGTATAATTAAAATCAGACAAACTATTTGTATGACTAGCAGCAGCTCTGAAGTAGATGGGAAAGGTACCCCAACTACCTGGTTTAATTAATACTTCAAATTCATTTTCTTCGTCATTTAAATAATCGGAACCATCCCATATATCTGTGTCCACTACTTCAGTCATTACATAATCTGCAAATTGGTCTCCGCCCCCAACTGATCCCCAATACTCATGATATGATAAATCGTCATCAGTTCCAGAGCCATTGCGAACCCTTGTCATATGGGATGAAGAGGTGAAATTTGGAAACGATACAGAAATACTATTCATACCCGCTGGAGAATCATCTCCGGAATTGCTCCATCTAACTAAAAAGGGAAATTCATTGTTATATGAATCCATTTCAATGTTAATTGTAGAGCCACTACTCACATTAGTGCCATTTACTCTTGCAAAATCTAATGATGGATTAGCTACCGATATAAGAGAACTAGTCGAAACCAGAAGAATCAGAAATAATACTAATTTGTGCATTTTTCCTCCTGCAGCATATTAATGTTTTATAATATCACAACTTCTTAATTTGAATATCTTCTTATATCAATATATAGCATTAACTCGACTAAACAATTACTTAGACGCTTTAGCGATTTACAGCAAATCATATTCTGTTCCAAAACAAATTAGTTATAAGCTGCTAAATTATAGCGCAAAAATCATTCCAGTTGGCTATGCTTGTATGAAATATAATAATGATAATGATTTAACGTGTTTATGCGTAAACTTGTTTGTGGTATATTTCACCACACCGAAATACATTATGAAAGCAAATATGGGAATTATATCTTTACCCATCAACATATTATGGTGGGGATGTATTTTTGACCACTAATGTGGTATTTTTTGCCACAATAACCGCTCAGCATGCTAGTGTCTCAAAGGTTGGTGTAAATTGGAGTCAGCCAGATGAAGAAAAAGGTTGAGCCGGATCCCACTCTTGGTTTTGATGGTTTTACTAAAAGTATCAATCCTTTTACTTTGAAATTGTATCGAACGCTTCTGGATAACAGACTCGCTGGTAAGTAT
The DNA here is from genome assembly GCA_029982875.1 of Candidatus Cloacimonadota bacterium. Lineage (GTDB taxonomy): Bacteria > Cloacimonadota > Cloacimonadia > Cloacimonadales > Cloacimonadaceae > UBA5456. The sequence goes on from JARRCD010000057.1 coordinate 13,151, forward strand.
GCTCATCTGAGTGATCAGGCCTTTCTGTTGGAAATGGGACTGCTGATCGAAGAAGAAGGAAAGGCTATACCCACTAAAGTTGCCGTCTTGCTGTTTGGACAGGATCGCTTCGTTAGACAGATACTGCCCCGACCCGTGTGGATTATCAGAGAATAGACAGCCCAGATGATAACTGGGACGCGGATAAACTGTGGCATGATCGGCTGGGAATAGAATGCAATCTCTTCGAAGCTTGGAGAGTGCTCTTTGACAAGTATTCCCTTATGCAGATGTCCCCTTTCCCCTGAATGAGACAACCATGCAGCGTAAAGATGATTCATTGGAGTATAGGACTTTCCGAGAGGCCGCAGTAAATTTACTGATTCACCAGGATTACGGCGATGCTTCCAGAAAAGCCGAGATCAAGATCTTCAAGGATAAGACCGTATTTTGGAATCCCGGCAGGATGGCATTTTAGATAGCATAACGTAAATCGCTCCCACCATTCCCGAGTGCCAGCGGCTTGGCATTTTAGATAGTTATAGCGTTATGCGTTATCGTGGAGTCCCAGCGGGACGCACAAGTTATTGGCAATCAATTGTTATGCTATCTATAATGCCGTCCCTTTTTTATTGAATCCTATGGCTTGCATGTTGAAAAATACGGGTTAAATTAGAGGAAAAGGGATAGCCGTGCCTAAGACCAAGAGTTTGTGCCACTGGAACTCCTGTGCTCGTGTTCCACATCAATTGGGATAAGATGATAGGCGGTCGGCTTTAGCCACCGTGCTCGATTTCGACATCAATTGGCATAAGATGATTTCCGGTCGACTTTAGTCACCGGCAAAACGCGATCCCAAGCCACAATTCCTCATGTAAGACCCAAAACCCAAATCCAGATTTCTTGGGCTATTCTTGCCCATTAATCCGGATCATAATACTTGCGGAGCTCGCTTTCAAATTGTTCCATTTCGTGTGAGTGCTTGCCATGTTAGTTCTCCGTGCCTTTGCCGGTGGCTAAAGCGCACCGGAATTCATCTTATTCTATCGCTTGACTGCACACGCATACGGTGGCT